>JAHJDR010000078.1 GCA_018812345.1 bacterium
GCACTGAGCACTGAACACAAGATAGCTGCTTATATATTAAAACGAATTCTTCTCATGATTCCCACATTGCTCGGCATTACGCTGATCACTTTTTTTATTATTAAGCTAGCACCAGGGGATCCTGTTAAATTAAAGTTGATGTTTATGGGCGAAGGTGTTTCCGCTGATGACATGGCAGCCATTCTGAAAAGTGAAACGCCTGCCATTGAATTGCCTGATGCTTATGTGAGCTTTTCTAAAAAGGTCAGTGATGTTTTTGTAACAATGCCCAACAAAGACTATGATCAAGACATGGTTTACAAGAGTTTTAAATTCATGGGAGAAAACACAGTTTTTTATTTCAAATGGATTTCAAACATTGTTGTTCTTGATTTTGGAAGGTCCTTTAAGGACAGACAGCCCGTTATTAAAAAAATAAAGGAAGCCCTGCCCATTACCCTTCTTATAAATATTTTGGCCATTCTGATTGTTTATTCTATTTCCATACCGCTTGGTATTTGGTCTGCGCTCAAAAGAGGGACAGTCATTGACAAGGTTGTGATGGTACAGTTGTTTATTCTTTACTCGTTGCCGGGTTTTTGGATAGCGACCATGTTGCTCATGTACTTGGCTGGGGGAGAGTATTTAAACATTTTTCCCATTGTTGGTTTTAAGTCAGATTTTTTCAGTCAGCTTAGTTTTTTTGAAAAGGTACTCGATGTTTTGTGGCATCTTGTTTTGCCCGTAATTGTATCCACCATTGGTGGTTTTGCTTTTCTGTCACGATTTTCACGTAGCAATTTTCTTGATGTTATTGGACAAGATTATATTCGAACAGCGCGGGCCAAAGGGCTTTCCGAATCAAAGGTGTTGTATAAGCATGGACTGAGAAATGCTTTAATTCCCTTTGTGACGCTTATGGGAACCTTGTTGCCCGCCTTATTAGGTGGTTCTGTTATTGTTGAACAAATATTTTCTATTCCCGGAATGGGCATGTTGTCTTTTGAAGCCGTGTTAGGAAGAGACCATAACTTAATTATGGGTGTGGCAACGATAGGGGCCTTTCTCACGCTTGTGAGTTTGCTTATTGCTGACCTCATGTATGTGGTTGTGGATCCAAGGATTAGATTGGAATAATGAAGAAGAAAACGCTAAAAAGAATCCTCTTTGAACAGTTTTGGGAAAGCCGTCTTAATCGTGTTGGTTTCTACTTTGTTGTGGGCATGCTTCTTTTTGCTGTGCTGGCACCTTTTTTTGCTAACAATAAACCCTATTACTATAAATACGAGGGAAAAACCTATTATCCTATTTTAGAAGATGTGTACGTTCTGGGACAATACTTTACACATCCTGAGTTTATGAACACAAACTTTCGTGAACTCAAAAACACAACAGGTCACACTGTTGTGTTGGCCCCCGTGCCTTATTCACCATACGAATATAACCTAGATGAGATTTTACTATCTCCCTCATCAACACATTTAATGGGGACTGATGACCAAGGGCGTGATGTGGCAGCTCGCATGATTTACGGCTCACAAATTAGTTTGTCTGTTGGTTTTGTGGCCGTGGCGATTTATGTTTTGATTGGAATCATTATTGGCGCAATTGCTGGTTACTTTGGCGGGTGGGTAGATATTATCATATCACGACTGATTGAGATTGTGATGTGCTTTCCCACATTCTTTTTGATACTGGCCATTATAGCTTTTATTGAGCCCAGCCTTTATAAAATTATGGTTGTGATTGGGATAACCGGCTGGACAGGCATCGCTCGTCTTGTGCGCGGTGAATTTTTTAAACTCAGAGATCAGGATTTTGTAACCAGTGCACGCGCATTAGGCGTTTCCACACCAGGCATTATTTTTAAACATATATTACCAAATGCGCTATCACCCGTGCTGGTATCGATTACGTTTGGAATAGCCTCTTCGATTATGGTTGAATCCTCATTGTCTTTTTTAGGTTTTGGCGTTCAGCCGCCAACGGCAAGCTGGGGCCAAATACTAAGTCAGTCACGAGATTACATGGATATTGCCTGGTGGTTAATGGTTTTTCCAGGCGTTGCTATATTTTTAACTATCACAGCATTTAATTTAGTGGGAGATGGTATGCGTGATGCCATTGATCCACGGACTTCTTAAAATGAGCCGACGCACCAACGCGCCAACGCGCCGATGTTTTTTCATCGGAGCATCGGAGCATCGGAGCATCGGAGCGAAATGAATATTCTAGAAATTAAAAATTTACGAACCTCATTTCAGACAAAGCAAGGCAAGGTTTATGCTGCGGATAATGTTAGCGTGGATATTCCTCGCGGTAAAATTACAGCGCTTGTTGGCGAGTCTGGTTGTGGTAAATCAGTAACAGCCATGAGCGTGTTGCGTCTGATTCAAAAACCAGGCAAGGTTGAATGTGGGACTGTAGCGCTGACCTTGGAGGATCTAGAAAAAATAGAACTCATGAAGCTTGATGATGAAGCCATGCGAAAAATTAGAGGCAATAAAATAGCCATGATTTTTCAAGAGCCCATGACAAGCCTCAATCCTGTTTACACTGTTGGTGATCAAATAATTGAAGCCATAACACTTCATCAAGGATTGGGTTTTAGTGCGGCTCGTGACAAGGCCATAGAAATGCTGACGCGCGTGGGGATTCCCAATGCAAAAGAGCGTGTCGATAACTATCCACATGAAATGAGCGGCGGTATGCGACAACGCGTCATGATTGCCATGGGTCTTTCTTGTCACCCCTCGCTACTTATTGCGGATGAACCAACAACAGCCCTAGATGTAACTATCCAAGCACAGATTTTAGAATTGATAAACAAGCTCGTACAAGAAACCGGCATGTCTGTGTTATTGATTACCCACGATTTAGGGGTTGTCGCCTCTTATGCCCAAAAAGTTGTGGTCATGTATGCGGGGCAAATTGTTGAAGAAGCAGATACCATGACACTTTTTAAAGAACCAAAGCATCCTTATACAAAAGGTTTGCTAGCTTCTATTCCCAGTATGACGGGAAAAAAAGAAGCGCGGCTTAATGCCATTCCTGGTGTTGTTCCTCGTTTGACAAACCTGCCCAAAGGCTGTCGTTTTCAGGATCGCTGTGAACGAAAGACTGAGGCTTGTTTGGGACCAATAGATATTACACGTGAAGGAGATCATTTGTTTCGGTGTGTTAATCCACATTAACGAACCAATGAACCAATGATCCTATGCGCCGATGTTTTTTTGTCGGTGCATCGGTGCTCTGGAGCATCGGAGCGATAAAACATGAACATATTAGAAGTAAAAAACCTCTATAAACGTTTTCCTGTGCGCAAAGGTTTCTTAAAGCGCTCGACGAGATATGTGCATGCGGTAACAGATGTTAGTCTTGAGGTGCCAGAAGGCTCTGTTGTGGGTCTTGTTGGTGAATCGGGTTGTGGTAAAACAACATTAGGACGCACAATCTTAAAACTTATAGAGCCTAGTGAAGGAGAAATCTTTTTTCAGGGTAAGGACATTACAAAATTTACTCATGAACAAATGCGTCCTTTAAGAAAGGATATGCAGATTATTTTTCAAGATCCTTTTTCATCTCTTAATCCAAGAATGAGCATTGGTTTTGCGCTTATGGAGCCTCTTATTATTCATGATAAGGGTAAAAAGGCAGACCGTTTCGAAAAGGCTGTTGCTTTGCTCAAAACAGTTGGTATTGATGAAGATGCGATGGTCAAATACCCTCA
>JAHJDR010000079.1 GCA_018812345.1 bacterium
ACATTCACAGCTTCCACAAGCGCTTTAAATTGAGAGGGGAAATCATTTTGCCCTTTTTCAGCCCCTACCATACTCACAGCAGAGGCAAATAAACCAAAATCTTCAAAACGTTGCTCAGAATTTAATAAGGATTCTTTTTGGGCGGCTGTAAACAAATTGCCACTCGCACTCAAAGCATGATCAAAGATTTCTCGCGCATCAGGACATGCTTTATACATTCTAAAAAGAACAGAAAGAAAACCCACATCATCTGGCATGACAACATGTTCATGCTTTTTATAGGTATAATGCGCAAAAGTTCCGTTAATCATTGTATCAAGGTTTGTCTCTTCTAAAATGGCTTTTAAATTATCTAACTCTATCCAGGCATAACCACGTGGGTCAACTTTCACAAAAATACGGTGCTGATCACCGTGATAATCTTTGATAAGTTTAACCTGAGCATCTTTCCACATGAGTTCTGAATCGCGAACATTTCTGATGGTTTTCATCTGCCCTTCTGGACGTACTGTAAACTCATCAGACACTCTATCATACACAAGAGTAAAAGTTACTTTAGGCACGTCATAACTAATGGCTGTTGATTTTTTCCAACGACCAGCAAGCAGTGATACCTTGTATGTAATTTCAGTATCAGTTTCATTTTGATAGGTCACATGAAAGGCTGATTTTACCTCTTCAGTATCCCTAGCAGCAGCATAACGCTCCATGTATTTGTTGAGCATGGTCACGCGTAACGCTTGAGGAATTGAGGCAATACGGCTCACACCTGGTTGCTCATCAAAAACAAGTAGGCGCCCTTCTTTGCTCACGACCGCCGTTTTTAAACCCTGCGGCGTATCAATAAAATATGTGGGTGTTTGATTGATCGCACGAAATATAGGACACGCAACCTCACCTTCAGGCGTTCTGACGTTCACATAAGAGCGCACGACTGTTCCTTCAGTATCTCGCTCGAATTCAATACCAAAAACCTCAAAAGGATCTTGATCGGTTCTTGGCAAAACCCTCAAATCAACAACAGTATCATTTTCTAACGCCAGTGGATCATTATTAGCAATGGCACGATACTCATCTCCATAAAGTTGATTCATGCGCAACCAATCCACGAGCACATCACCAATCTGATGACGTTCTGTTTTTTGTGGTCGGCCTGTTTCAATACCTTTCAACGCCATCGTAGTTCTACTGATCGTGCGCTCTGTACGATACACTTCAAAATCAAGATTAAACTGCTGCCCACCAACACCGGCAAGCATCTCAATGGTTGTGCCACTCTCTACTTGTGTGGCTCTGAATTTTGTGGGGACTTCAATAAACTCCTCAGGATTATCTGCTTTGGGCATGAGCATTTTGCCACCCTTAATAATCCCATCAGGATCTATTTTATTTGAGGCGACATAATGCCCTTGTTCATTTTGCTTTAAAGGCAACTCAATGATCACACCACCTGGTCCAAAGAATCGATGAACAAGCCGTTCGCCACCGGTGAGCACACTACCAAAAAGAGTTTCGCGGTCAGGGAGTAAGATAGCATCATGCAATCCACGCAATGTATTTTGAAGTTGTAAAATACTGGGCGCATCTTCTTCTCGTAAGAAAGTAATTTGTCCTGGTTTGGGGTATTTGTATTCACGATTTTCCCCTGGTAAGAGCATGATTTCTTCATCAAGAATTACAGGTGCTGGACTAAATGTTTTGGCCTGATATTCGCGTGAGCCTAAATGATCTCCTGTTCCTGTTTGTGGTTCAAACTCTGGAATATGATGATCATCTACGGCATCATGAAAGCTCTTATCTGCATTATTAGGATCATCCTCATCATTAGGTTCATCTAGGATTTCTAAAAACTTGTGACTCTTTAAATCGAGTTCAAATGCCCGTCCTGTGGCCTGACCATCGAGCACCTCAACAAGTTGTACTTTATGAGAAACGCTTTCAGGATGAACTGTGGGAACCATGTGTAATTCTGGGCCATCAGTTTGTTTATGACGACCTTGCCCCACGCCAAATTGAACACGAACCATGCCCATAACAGCCAGCTCTTTATTCTCATTGGCAAACTCTAGCCCTTTAATCTCTACCCAACGTTCATGTCGTTCATTTTGGGCAAAATAACGAAGAGTTACTGAAGTACTGCCCTCTTCTTTTTCCACTTCTTCATCAACAAATGTTGGCAATGTTATTTTCTTTATGGGTTTTCCTATGCGACTGGCTACTGAATCCTCATTATGACCTTTAGCCATTTTCTTCCACTCCCGAATCTCACTGGGCTCCATACGCTTGCCCTCTTCATTAAGGGTTTCTACCCCGCCCATGAAAAGACCACTGCGCATGGTTTCAATTTGGAATGTTTTGACTTTTCCCGCATCAGTACCAGCATCAAGCACATAAATACGCCAATTTCCTTGATCATCTTGCCTCACCTTGAAGCGATTATCAGTAACTTCTGTGGCTGTAGCGGCTGACTTACCTTTGCGGTAAGCCTTAACACGTCGTCCACTATCATGTATGATCGGAGATTTCCTATTCTCAGGTTGCCAAAGAAAGGGAATAACTAAAATAATTCCTGATTCTGATTCGAGTTCATATTCATATTCTGAACCAGCAACAAGTGAGGTCTCTATCGCAGTCTCCCCATCATCCAAAGCAACTTCTCTAAAGGCATTTTCAAATAAATTAATTGTACGATCACCAGTCACAAAAAATTCATGCGGTTCAAAATCAAGCGTTGTACTCTCATCTATACGTATGGGCATACGACTAATGGGTTCTTCTTTATCACCAGTTGTTCCCACAGCATCAGGTGGGTTTATGGCCGCTTCTAACTTAACCCCTTTGAGAGAAATAGAAGGCGTGCCCACAACATTACCCACAACAAGCGCAGTGCTAAAAGATACCTGTCCACCCTGTCCAAAAATCACTTCTGTAAAATGATTCTCGCGACTCACATCAGGTAATTTATGGCCCAGGAGTGTAAGCCAACCTTGAAAGCTTTCCTGTGACGCTGCATCAATAAAATAATGTATTTCACCAGCAACGTCGCGCGTAAAAAGAGATATTTGTTTTTCTTCAATACGGGAACCACTTATGTTTAAGAAGTTATTATCGCCCTGAACACTGTGCTCATAAGATAAATCTTTAGAAAACCGTATGCCATTAACCTCATCAGACAAAGCACTTTCAATCATGTACGATAAGGACCCAACATGAGGGATCTCAAATTCCAAGAGATCGGGATTAGCAGAATTAACAGGTATCTCAATTTTGTCCACGCCCGCTATGGCTTGTGTAAAGGGATCTAGATTCAGTGTCGCGTGTGTTACTTTTTTGCCACGTGCCGGATGATCAAAAACAGTAATCTGCAAGCCTAAGACATCATCAGGCGCGGCACCATTGCCTGTTTCAATAATGGTTGGTACATCAATAGTGTAACGCGCCCCATCTTTGGGAATGTGACGATCTGTTGTTAAACGAACATCAGTGGGACTATTAATAGCAAAACGTACCTTTTCCCAACCTTTAATGCCATTGGTTTTACGCACAACAGTTAGTGTTGTGGGATAAGTTAACTTATGTGGGTATAAAATCTCCTCGCCCTCATGTAAGAACGTCATTGTTTCAGCATTAGATAAATTACCACGGGAATCTATTCCTTGAAAAGAGACTTCATGAAGTTCATCATACTCATTGATAATTAATGCCAGCTTGAGAGTAATTTGAGGCTGAGCATCTTTTTCTTGGCCGCGATTTACGGGAAAGATATAACTTCTTCGCTCCACACGCATCGGTAAAACCTGATCACTACGCGACTTGGCTATTCTTTTATGTTCTTTGATACTAGCACCATAAAGAGCTTTTGTATCTTTAAGAAGATCCAAGGCCAGTTCAGCGTGTTCATAATTATTACCGAGTTCTAATGATAGATCAGCACCCCAAATTTGTTGCAACTGAAAATAAAGCTCACCATGAG
>JAHJDR010000080.1 GCA_018812345.1 bacterium
ACGAAACGTTAGAGAAATAAACAGAAATACTAAAGTACTTAAATACGGAGATATATATATGACAAAAAAAATCATCATTTCACTGGTAGTAACATTAGCCTTAGTTGTTGGCTTTATTAATGTTTCTTATGCTAATGAAAAAATTGCCTTAGTGAGTTTGCAACAAGCGTTGAATGAAGTGAACGAAGGCAAAAAAGCAAAGCAGGGGTTACAAAAAGAATATGAAACAAAAAAGAAAAAAATTGATGAGATGAAAACTGACTTGGAAAGCATGTCACAAGATCTTGAAAAGCAACAAATGGTATTATCAGCTGAAGCCATGAACCAAAAGAGAAAAGAACTCCAAACAAAGTTTATGGATTTACAAAACAAGGCTGCGACATTTGAAAGAGAGCTAAAAAATAAAGAAGCTCAAAGCGCTCAAAAAATTCTTAATTATCTCAGACAAATTGTCGTATCAGTTGCCCAAACAGGTGGTTATACGCTCGTTTTAGAAAATTCTGCTGAAACAGTTCTTTATTCAAAAGGTGCTGAAGATATCACTAAAACAGTGATCGCAGAATATAACAAAGGTAATTACAAGAAGTAATATCTCATGACTAAAAAGTCGTTGCCGAAACAATATGCTGAGGCTTTAATCTGTCCATCCTGTGGATCGGAACGTTTGATTCCGACAAAGGAGAAGATCATCATTTGTCAGGCTTGTTTTACAGGCTTTCGTGTCAATGACGGCGTGCCCGATTTTCGATTGGAATATTCAATATCCTTTAGAAATAAAGTCAGTGCAAAAAGAAAAGGTCTTCATGCCACAGTGACTGTTCTCATGGGGGATGAAAAGACTGAACAAGCTGAAGTTAAATTTGGTCATTGCCTGATTTTAGGAAGAAAGATTAATCCCAATCAAAGTATTGACATGACTGTTGTGATGAAACCAGTCTCGCAAAAGACTTTTTCGAAATTAGATCCAAACAATCAGCATCTTATTGAAAAATATCTTTCTCGTTCTCAGGGAGAACAATTTACACCAGAGCAAAAACAAGCTTTTTCAGCTCAAAATAAGTTTCTGGGAAACTTTATGAGAGATCCTGATTTTCTTTTAAATGATCCTTCTATTTCGCGAGCCCATGCCGTTATCTATCAAGATACCAATGGTATTAATTTGTTAGATTTATACAGCAAAAATGGCACATATGTGAACGGTTATGAAGTCGAATCATGCCGTTTACGTAATAATGACCTAATCAGTTTAGGTACAGCGAGTATGAAGGTGAATCTATTTTAGCGGGTTATTATGAAATCAATGACAGGAATGGGAAAATCAAATGGTGTTGTTTGTGATGCTCAGGTACGTGTAGAAATTAAAACAGTTAATCACAGATACTGTGATATTAATTTTCGGGCGCCATGGCGTTATGCGGCTCTTGAAATACCAACACAGCAATTTATCAAAGAACATATCAATCGAGGACGTGTCGAGATAAATATTTTTGAAGAAAAAGCGGCAAAAGCCTCAACAGCTGAAATATCAGCCTTTACTAACTATTATAACTACCTCAATCAGATCACAACAGAGTTGAATCTAGAAGAGCCTGTTTCCCTGCAGCATTTATTGCCGGGAATTGGTGGTTGGATTCACAAAGAAATCGATGCAGACACGACCTGGAAAGAGCTCAAACCAATTTTAATGAGTGCCATTCAAGACCTAAATCAGATGAGGGAGAAGGAGGGCGCTGCCTTAAAGAAAGACATCATCAAAAGATTCACAACTATTGAAGAAATAAAGATAAAAGTAGATTCTCTTCATGATGTCATTAAGACAGAATTGGAACAAAAGATTTTGGATAAGCTGAACACGCGCATAAAAGAAGTTATCGATTTAGACCCACAGCGTTTACATGCTGAAGTGCTATTTTATGCCGACCGAATGGATGTTTCAGAGGAATTAGAACGATTAGATAGCCATTTTAGTCAGGTAAAAACATTTTTTGAGAAGACTGAGACCGTTGGTCGAAAAATTGATTTTCTCTTACAAGAATTCAATAGAGAATTTAATACCATATCTTCAAAAGCCGGACATGCTCAGGTGGCACATTTAGTAGTTGAAGCTAAAGCTGAACTCGAGAAAATACGAGAACAGGTACAGAATATCGAGTAGCCATCAGGACATCATTGTCAGCCTCCAACAATAATCAAATCAGATCTTGACCAAAAGAGGAGGATTGCATAAATACACGAACGATTTTAATAAGTTATTGAGTGCAAACCGAATTATGTTACTAAAACGTCTACTCATAACCCTCTGTTTTATATTGTTTTTTGTAAGCAGTGTTCAGGCTTTTTTTATTCAGGAAGATTTCCTAAAAAAAGACTCACAACTACCAAAGCCTACAGATACAGATGAGCACACTATTCAAAAAGAGATTCTAAAGATATTAGCCACAAATAGTAGCATAATCAAAATTTATGACACACGAATCAAGCTTCCTGATTCAGTGATTACCTATTACCAAGAACGAGATTTTTGGCCCGTATGGCGTTTTTATAAATCACCACAAGGTCGTTTGATCAGAGAATTAACAATGGCGATATTAGACTCTGAAACGCACGCCATGGATCCCTATGATTATCATTGGGAAACACTCAATAAGGTCGTAGCACAAAACAATGATTTCGCTGATTTTGCTAAAATAGATATTCTCATGACTGATGCTTTATTGAAACTGGCTTCAGACATTACAAATGGGCGCGTTGACCCCCAAAAAGCACAACCAGAGTGGTATTTATTACAAGAACCAGTAGATGTTCTGCCTATTGTAAAAAATGCCATAGAAGATCAGGATATCAAAAAAACCATAGATGATTTGTATCCAAAGACTGATGCCTATATTAATCTAAAGAAGGCACTCGCCTATTATAGAAGTCTCTTAAAAAAAGGGACAATGCCAACAGTACCTAAATCAAAAAAGAAAGTTGAAGCTGGTACGCGTGGTGCCCCTGTTGTTGCCTTGCGCAATAGGCTGAAGTTTTCTGGAGATTTGCCCCCTAAAGCAGATAAACACGTTGAACTATTTGACGAAGAGCTCACCCAAGCTGTTAAAGCATTTCAAAACAAACATGGTTTGAATGAAGATGGTGTAATAGGGCTTTACACCTTACAGGCATTAAATCGTCCTCTCAAATCTGTGATCTCACAAATTGAAATGAATCTTGAAAGATTGCGATGGCTCACACAAGAAATGCCAGAAAAATATATTATCGTTAATATACCTGATTACCAATTGAAAATTATGGATAAGGGTAAAGTCAAACTTGCCATGAGAACTGTTGTGGGCAATAAAAAATGGCAGACACCCGTATTTGATGATGAGATGGAAACAGTTGTTATTAATCCCAAATGGAATGTTCCGCCAAAAATATTAGAAAAGGAAATGATTCCGAAAATTCAAAAGAATCCTGACTACCTTAAGAAGAAAAACTTCACCGTATTACAGAGACAAGATGGTCGTTTTCGTCAGGTAAATCCTGATAATGTTGATTGGGAAAATGCTAATCCTAAAGACTTTCAGATTAGCCAAAAATCTGGTTGGGGTAATGCTTTAGGGCGGTTAAAGTTTTTATTTCCTAATGAATTTATTGTATACATGCACGACACGCCGGCAAAATCATTATTTAAAAATGATTTTCGAGCATACAGTCATGGTTGTATTCGTTTAGAACATCCTATTGAACTAGCTGAATATATCTTAGAAAAAGAGCCTGCAAAAAAGAAATGGGATGTCGATCGCATTAAAGAGGCCATCAAAGATGGTCGTGAAGTAAATGTAACACTAAAAGAAAAAATACCTGTCTTACTGCGCTATTTCACAGCGTGGGTTGATGATGAGGGAAATCTTAACTTTAGAAAAGATATTTATGATTATGATCAAAAACTCGCCAAAGCACTAAAATCAAATTAAGAAGAAGTTTTCTATGCCGCTCTGATATTGGGAATTGTTGACGCCACGGCATCCATAATGTTCACAGTATGATTTGTGATGCGTCGTGAGGCGACAATCATATCACTAAAAACTAAACCAGAAAGAGGCGGGCAATTGGCAGAACGTATGCGTTCCATATGGTTTTTACGTGTTCTGTCAGCACGAATATGAATTTGGCGTGATTTGAGTTGGTATTCTTCAACAAGATCAAGGTCACGTTTATCAAAGAAGCGTCGAATCACGTCATAAAAGCCCATAACGTCTTTGTATAAGGATCTAATATCGCTTTTTGCTTCGACACTGAGCTGGCTGTCTTCTTTAGTGAGTGTTTTCTTATAAAGCTTTGCTATTGAGGAACAGTAATCTGAGACAGACTCAATTTCATCGGATGTACGAATAAGTCCATAACCGAGTGCTGCTTGTTCAGGTGATAAGGGTTCTTCCATTACATGACAGAGGAAAACAGTGACATCCTTTTGTTGTACATCAAAATGACCTTCCATCTGTACAATTTTATCCAAAAGAGCATTATCATCCTGATCTAAAGAGAGATAGTCTCTTGTGTGCAGCAGAAGCTTTTTGAGTGTATCAAGCATTTGTGCTATTTCTTGTTGGGCTTGTTCAAGAGCTAATGCTGGCGCAAGAGGTGTGGGACCCAAAACTTTGAGTTTGCTTTTGAATTTATCACGTTCTTTATTACTTGGTGTTATCCACGTTACAAGTTTTGCTAGGGGTTTAATTAAGAACATAAACACAATCGTGATCACAACATTAAAGATTGTATGCCCCATGGCAATATGTGTTGCTATATTTGGTTTGTTTCCCATGGCATCTAGCATATTAGGGTTGCCAGCAACAAACATGTCTACAAAGCCAATATACCACCAAAATATGAAAGACATAAAGACAGCACCAAAGATGTTAAAGAGGGCATGTGCATGAGCGGCTCTTTTGGCATTTGTGTTTGTGCCAATCGCAGCCAGGTTTGCTGTAATGGTTGTGCCAATATTTTGTCCAATAACAAGGGCCATAGCTGTTTGAAAGGTAATGGCACCTGTTCCGGCTAGGGCTATGGTTATACCAATCATGGCTGAGGATGATTGTACAATGCAAGTCAACAAACAACCGACCAAAATACAACCCCAGAGAGATAAATAAGAATCAGCTGTAAAATATTGAAGATAAGAAAGGAAAGTTGGGTCTGTACGTAAAGGCGTGAAAGCATCACTCATATATTTCAGACCAATAAATACAAAGCCAAGAGCAACAAATAATTTTCCAATGGCTTTCCAGTGTTCATTTTTGGAAAACATCATGGGAAAGGCACCAAGACCTAGAAATAATAAACCATATTTTCCAACTTTTACAGCAATAATCCAGGCCGTTATTGTCGTTCCAATATTAGCGCCATAGATCACACCAATGGCTTGCGTTAGGTTCATGAGCCCAGCATTAACCATACCCACAACCATAACTGTAGTGATAGAGCTCGATTGAATTATGGCGGTCACAAAGGTTCCCACCAGAACAGCCATAATAGGTTTTGAGGTGAGCAAATTAATGGTCCTACGCAAAAGATCACCAGCCATAGATTGGAGAGATTCTGATAAATATTTTATGCCCAAAATGAAAATTCCTAAGCCACCAATAACAGTGTAGGTCATTTGGAAACCATTCATAAATTCTCTCCCATAGTTAAGAATTTGTAAAAACTTGCCGATCACTTACCAGGCAATTCCTTCTCGTGCAATGGTAAATCGGCTGATTTAACAAATTAATATATTTTGACGCAAAAGAGACAGCGAAACAGATTGTTAACGTAAATCAACAGGTTAACCTGATTTGCTGGGTCTCTATTAGAAATATTTGTGAAATAAAGTCTTATCATCTAAAGAGTGGCCAAGTGGATATGAATAATTTTAATTGGCGAAATATATACAGTATCATTTGTCTGTTTTTTGTATTTTTCTTTGTGGCCTGCCAGCCCATAGTTTTCACAGAGGAAGAAAAAATAGATGATACAACAGCTGGTGAAATTGCCACAGAACCTGCGATTACAGAAGAAGAATCTATCCAAACTGAACAAACTGAAGACGAGTCAGAAATGTCAAACGTCTCTGATGAATCTGAAGCTACTTCGACAAGCACAGACCAAAATACGGACAACGGAAACCAGAAAACGGAAGACGAGTCAGACGCCACCAGCACAGACCAAAATACGGACAACGGAGAACGGGAAACGGAAGACGAGCCAAAGCCCGAACCATGCATTTTTAATTACCCAGATTTAAGTGGTAGCCATGTTGATATTAGTTCAGAATTAGCTGGCAGCTATGAACCCAGCGGTGCTGTTTGGCATAAACGCTTAGCGCTACTATTTATTGTGAGTGATGGTGGCTATATAACGAGTTTAACAAAAACAGGTCATATTGTTTCTGAATGGTACATTGGTGGTGATTTAGAAGGCATTACTGTGGCTGATCCTGAGACAGATTTTATTTATATTGGTGTGGAAAATCCTGATAGCATTCTTGAGTTTGATTTATCTTTAGAAATTGTGACCCGTACATTTGTGCTCACCAGTTACATGACAAGAGCTAGTAATCAAGGGC
>JAHJDR010000081.1 GCA_018812345.1 bacterium
CGCCTGAGTGATTTCCCACGAGCAGTCCACGTCCTTGGTTAGGAATGTTGTGAATGCCCGTTGTTTTAACGCGCCAATATTTATAATAAAGAAAATCAAAAAGTGGTTTTACTTTTTCAACCATCATAGGATCCATGCCAAACTCGTCTACTTCTTGTTTATTTAGAATGGTATGTGAGCTAGCGAGCACATTCTTATAAAAATCAAAGCTCAGAATATTCGATAATTGGTTGGTCAGACCTTTTACATAGGTAAATTCTTCTTTTGTGAGAGGCGTTGTGGTCTCCGCTTGCAAATCAGTGATTGTTTTATTGAGGCGTTCTTCTAAATGTTTGGTGAAACGGTTTATTTCATCCTGAAATTCTTGTGATGAAATGTGAGTACCTTGTTTTTTTGACAGTTTTTTTACATCATCTTCTAATAGATGCATGCCATCTTTTACAGTTTTTTCAATGTCACAAATTCGCTTTTCTAGTTTTGTCGCGAGATCTTCAAATGTAGGACCGAGTTTTTGTTTTTTTTCTAAAGCCTTTTCTTCAAAGTTTATTATTTTCAAATGTCTTGGGGGCGTCATATGTGCATTTTTAGTCATATTACACTTCTTTTAAGTTAAGTTCTCGGAGTCTTTCAGCACTGACAAAACTCATCAAGGCTTCTTTTGTTGTGTATTGTGGCGTAAATCCCGCGTCATTTTTAATTTTTTGATTATCCGCAATGCAGAGATAACGTAAAAAATTTACATGCGACGCTGGTGCGGGTGAGAGGTCGAGCATCCATAATATTTGAACCAGTGATTTAAAGCCAATTTGTGTGAGCTTTAGATTTGTTTTTCCACAGAGTTCAATAACGCGTGATAAAGGGAGGACTCCATCGCCAGCTAAATTAAAAATACCTTTATGATCCTTGTTAATAAATGTGAGCAGCGCATTAATGACATCCTCTTCATGAACAAATTGTAAGAGGGGATCAAAACCCAACATCGTTGTGACAACAGGGCGTTGGAAATAGCGTGTTTTGTAGCTGTTGATTGTGGGACCCAATGTTGTGCATGTTCGTAATATGGTCACAATACGGTTGGGGTACTTTTTTTGATACTTGAGAGCTTGTTTCTCGGCGTCAATTTTATCGGCTAAAAATTGTGAGTGCAGGTGGCCGCGCAAAGACATCTTTTCTGTCAGGTAGTTGGGATTAGAGGGAAAAGCCCCATAAATATCAGCCGTGGAAGCTAATATAACTTTTCTCACATTAGCAGCCGCACAGGCATTGAAAATATAATAAGAACCAATGGCCACAAATTCATGTGAATGGGATTCATTATGTGGTGGCGTTGTGGGAATTGCTGAGTGGATGAGTGTATCACATTTTTCTTTTTTGAGAATGTCTGTTAACGTAACATCTGCCAGCGTTTCTGTGAGGTCCAATTTATAAAATTTAGTTTTTTTCAATGTGACACAGGGTTTCTTGCTATCAATCACTACGACCTTTTTGTACTGTGAATTTATTTCCAAATGTTTCAGAAGATTCTGTCCTTTGAAGCCCTGAGCACCAATAATAACAATTGATTTTGTTGTGGAAATCTTTTTCTGTTGTTTTGTCATTTTGGTTTGCTTTTTATTGAGATTTGCGCAAGTTCTCAATGAAAATCGACTATAGGGGTAATTGGTCTCTAGGCATGGAGGTTCTATGACGTCTTTCCTGCGAACCTGCGAACCTGCGATCCCGCGACCCTAAAAAATTATGATCACAATCAAAGATATTGCCATTATTATTCCTCTCCGTAAAGGTGAAAATGCCTGGAGAGATCTCATTCAAGACTTCAAACATCTTGATAATCAAACAGAAATCATTTTTGTGGGCCCTGATACGGAGGATAACTTACTGGGGTCAACATGTCTTGAACTCAAAAAGAAGTACCCGTTATCTCGTTACGTTATGACTTCTGGTGAGCGGGCCCAAAAGCTCAACAAGGGAGCCAGGGCAGCTACAAAAAAATACGTGTGGTTTTTGCATGCTGATTCACGTTTTTCTAAAAATACAATTAAGCAGTTGGAAAAATCCCTTAACAAAGAACCAAGGGCCCTGCATTATTTTGATTTGTCCTATTTACCAGATGGTCCTCAAATGATGTTCATTAACGAGTTAACTTGTTTCTTAAGATCACATATCCTTAATATTCCTTTTGGCGATCAGGGGTTTTGTTTGCGAAAAGATATCTTGTTTTCTTTGGGTGGTTTTCCACAGAAGGTGGCTTTTGGTGAGGATAATCTCTTAGTGCATCAGGCAAAAAAAGATGGTGTGAAAGTGAAGTGCACACATGGCATTATCGAAACAAGCTCTCGACGTTATAAAGAAGAGGGCTGGTTTCGTGTTACTGGATCACTGACCAAACAGTGGACAAAACAGGTATGGGGGTTGCGGAAAGAGACTAAAGACTAAAGACTAAAGACCAACGACTATAACGCTAGACGCTAGACGCTAGACGCTAGACGCTA
>JAHJDR010000082.1 GCA_018812345.1 bacterium
ATTTTATTATTATTTATGATCTGAGCCGCTAAGCGCAAATCTTCGATGCGACCATTTGTGCAGCTTCCTATAAAAACAACATCAATAGGGATGTCAGATATTTTTTGTTTTGGTTTTAATCCCATGTAGTCGAGGGCTTTTTTGGCATCTTCGCTTGTTGTGTGTGCCACAGTATCATAGTTGGGTATGGCTTCATCTATACCACAAACCATTCCAGGACTTGTTCCCCAGGTTACTTGAGGTGCTATGTGAGACGCACAGATTTCAAGTGTGCTGTCAAATATTGCGAAAGGATCTGTAAATAAATTATCATAACTCATTTCATCAGGCGCATAGGTGCGTTGTGTATTTTGAAAATAACTAGCTGTGGTGTTATCTGGGGCAATGAGGCCAGCGCGAGCACCTGCTTCAATACTCATATTGCATAAAGTCATTCGTTCTTCCATGCTCATTTGTTTTACAGGTTCACCCGTAAATTCAAAAACATGCTCTGTAGCGCCAGCAGTACCAATTTGACCAATAAGATAGAGGACAAGATCTTTTGCCATAACAGATTTGTGTTGTTTGCCCGTAAAAGTAATGCAATAATTTTTTGGTTTCTTTGTTAGCAAGCATTGTGTGGCTAAAACATGCTCAACTTCAGATGTTCCAATGCCAAAAGCAAGCGCACCAAAAGCACCATGAGTTGCTGTATGACTATCACCGCAAACAATGGTTGTGCCAGGGAGGGTCAAACCAAGTTCTGGTCCTATAATATGAATAATACCTTGTTTACCAGAATCTATATCAAACAACGTGATAGCATGTTTTGAACAATTATTTCTCAGTTCTTCAATTTGATGTTTGGCTAGAAGATCTATGACTGTTGTTTGATCAATGGTAGGTATGCAGTGATCAATGGTAGCAAAAGTCAAATTTGGTCTGCGGACAGAGCGTTTGGCCAAGGTCAATCCTGCGAAAGCTTGAGGGCTTGTTACTTCGTGCAAAAGGTGACGGTCTATGTAGAGCAGCGTCCTGCCATCTTCAAACGTTGTAACAGTATGTTTTTCCCATATCTTGTCCAGCAGGGTTTGTGGGTTTGACATGGGCTTATAATGCAACCAAACCATGAAAAAAGTAAAGTATTATCAAGGCACTTGTTATGCTTATTCCCATCTTTACGAGCGACGAGCGACGAGCGACGAGCGACGCGTAAAACATTGACATACGCCCTCTATATTATATAAATAGCCGCGCTATTAATTTTATTGATTTTGTCCACCCACATTTTGCTCTAAAAAAATAGAACATAACTTCGGTGTGACAAGGGAGGATTTATGACAGTTAATATTGGTATTAATGGTTTTGGTCGTATTGGACGTGGTGTATTGAGAGCTGCGGAAAAATTAGGCGGTTATAATATTATTGCTATTAATGATTTATTGCCCGCATCACAACATGCTCATTTATTAAAATATGATTCTGTGCATGGCATTTTTGATGGAAAGGTTTCTCATACAGAAAATGCCCTCACGGTTAATGGAAAAGAAATAAAAATCACCGCTGAAAAAGACCCCAGCAATATCCCTTGGGGAAAACTGGGTGTTGATATTGTTTTTGAATGCACAGGTTTTTTCCGATCTCGTGAACAAGTTTCTTTACATCTTCAAGCGGGTGCTAAAAAAGTAATTATTTCAGCTCCTGCTAAAGATGAAGACATCACTGTGGTTATGGGTGTGAATCATGAAAATTATAAACCCGATGAGCATCACATATTATCAAACGCTTCTTGTACGACAAACTGCTTAGCTCCTGTTGTTAAGGTTTTACATGACATGTTTACCGTTAAGCATGGTCTCATGACAACAATTCACTCGTATACTAATGATCAAAGAATTCTTGACGTTGGTCATAGTGATTTACGACGTGCGCGTGCGGGCGCCATGTCTATGATACCCACGTCTACAGGTGCGGCAAAGGCTATTGGTCTTGTCATGCCTGAGCTTAAAGGCAAACTTGATGGTTTTGCTGTACGTGTACCTACACCTAATGTTAGTTGTGTTGATTTTGTGTGTGAAATCGAAAAGTCAGCAACCAAAGAAGAAATCAATGCTGCGTTAAAAGAAGCGAGTGAAGGTTCTTTAAAAGGCATTCTTGGTTACACTGAACTCCCTCTTGTTTCTATTGATTATAATGGTAATACCTTATCATCATCAGTTGATGGGTTATGCACAACTGTTATGAATGGAAATATGGTTAAGATTTTAACCTGGTATGATAATGAAACAGGTTTTTCTTATCGTATGCTTGATTTAGCTAAATACATAGCTGACAGACTGTAAAAAAATCTCGTTTTCCGTGGTCCGTTTTCCGTGGTCCGTATTTAATATTAATTGATACTGATAACGAGAAATGGACTACGGATAACGGACTACGGACAACGGATAACGAGCCATGAAGTATCCAACTCTAGACACTCTCAACGTAACAGGCAAAACAGTTTTTGTACGTGTTGATTTTAATGTGAGCCTTGATGAAGACGGTAATATTACTGATGACGCTCGCATTCGAGCGGCATTGCCCACATTAAATTATTTGCGTGAAAAGGGAGCTAAACTTGTTTTGGCCTCTCATTTAGGCCGCCCCAAGGGTGAGGTAAACAAAAAGTACTCACTTCTTCCTGTTGCCAAAAGATTAGCAGAATTGCTCGAAACACAAGTTGTTTTTCCAGAAGACTGTGTGGGTATGGAAGTGAAAAAACTGGTTTCTGAAATGAGAGACAAGGGCATTGTTCTTCTAGAAAACCTTCGTTTTCATAAAGGCGAAACAAGTAATGATATTAATTTTTCTGAAAAACTTGCCAGTTTAGCAGATATTTATGTGAATGATGCTTTTG
>JAHJDR010000008.1 GCA_018812345.1 bacterium
ATGCTTGTTGTCATTGTGGGGCAGGAATCAAGATCTGTTCTAGGTTGCAGTCCATGTTTTTGAGCAAAATCAGTAACAGTGCTAACTGGTAGGGGCGTGTTGCAGGTCATAGTTTTAATCTGTCCTAAGAGCTTTGCTTTACCATCTACCATTTGATAGGCGTCCACAACAGCATCACGACATTTCATTTCTGGGCTGGCTTCAAATCTCTGAATAGTAACAGGTCCTAGAGTGATATCATGTAATCGGGCTGCATCATGAATGTTATTTGGTGTTACTGGCATAAAAGCTCCTTATTTCAATATCTTACAAAACAACCTAACTGTATATATTATCGGCATTTTACCTTCCAAAGGTGTGTGTTGGTAAAAAAAAGTGGACACTTAAGTGTCCATACACGCTCCAAACTTGACCGTATGATCTTAATTATTCTAAGGCACACACGCTTATGTCTATACTTGTTAGCATTCAAAACCTCACCAAATTTTTCGGCACAAAAATGCTGTTTCAAAATATCAGCTTCGGATTACATGAAGGGGAAAAGCTGGGGCTGATCGGGCCTAATGGTACGGGCAAATCAACCTTGCTTAAAATCCTCATGGGCGATGAGGGTCCTGATGAGGGTGAGGTGATTTTAAAAAAAGGCATACACTTGGCGTATGTGGCGCAAACAGATTCTTTTAAAGACAATATCACTGTTGAAGATGCTTTGATGTCAGCGCTTAGTGAACAGGATCTTGATGATGATCAACGAAGTGTAAAGGTAAAAAGATATTTAAGTTTACTTGAGTTTGAGAATGCCACGCAAAAAGTGAGCGCACTCTCAGGTGGGTGGCGCAAAAGATTAGCGATTAGTTGCTGCTTAATTCAAGAGCCAGAGTTGTTGCTAATGGATGAGCCGACGAATCACTTGGACATGGAAGGTGTGTTGTGGCTTGAGCAGCTGTTAAAGAATGCGAAATTTGCTTTTGTGATTATCACACATGACAGATTTTTTTTGGAAAACACGACTAATCGAATAGTTGAACTGAGTCCTCGTTATGCGGCAGGTTTTTTAAAAACAGAGGGTAACTATAGTGTCTTTTTAGAAAAGCGTGAGGTTTATCTTTTAGAACAGGAAAAACAAGAAATTATTCTTTCTAACAAAGTGAGACGTGAGACAGAGTGGCTCAGACAAGGTCCTAAAGCCAGAACAACAAAGTCAAAATATCGCATTGAGGGTGCTTATGACTTGCAAGATGAACTCACAGAACTCAAGCAAAGAAATCGTTCAGATAGATCTGTTCATTTTGATTTTGACAGCAATGATCGAAAATCAAAAATTCTGATAAAAACACATCAAATAAGCAAAACTCTTGGTGATAAAAAACTTATTGAAAAATTATCCATGAAAATATCTCCTGGCATGAAGATTGGTTTGGTGGGCAAGAATGGTTCCGGTAAAAGTACACTCATGAGATTGTTAGCAGGAAAGCTCAAACCAGATGAGGGAGAGATTAAATTAGGGTGGAATGTTCAGGTTGTTGATTTTGAACAAGATCGCAGTCAGCTCAACCCCAATGATTCTGTAAAAAATGCCTTGTCACCTACAGGTACGGACACTGTTTTGTATCGTGGGAAATCAATCCATATTGTTTCATGGGCTTGTAAGCTTCTTTTTAAACCAGAACAATTAGAATCACCTGTAAGCAGTTTATCCGGTGGCGAACAAGCTCGGATTCTTATAGGTAGGCTCATGTTGCAGCCAGCAGATGTTTTGCTTTTGGATGAGCCCACCAATGATTTGGATATTCCTTCATTGGAAATATTAGAGAATACTCTTGTAGATTTTCCTGGTGCCATCATTCTTGTAACTCATGATCGTTATTTGCTCGATCGCATTGCCAATCAAATAGTTTGTATGGATGGCACGGGTGGGGTGGCGCACTATGCTGATATTCATCAGTGGTTAAGAGCTTATCAGTTAAGTAAAAAAGATAACAAACCCCAAAAAGATAAAACCAAGACAGTGCGAAAGCCTGTAACCAAAGGGGTTCGTAAAAAACTCAGTTTTAAAGAAAAATATGAGTTGGAACACATGGAAGATACTATTCACAAAGCTGAGGCAGAACTCAGTCACATCAAAGAAAAAATTCAA
>JAHJDR010000083.1 GCA_018812345.1 bacterium
TCCTGGCTTTGGTTGCTCGGAATAAATAGCAAAAAAGGCGCCATTAAGATCACCCTCTTTCATTTTGTCCCAGGACACGAGTTTATCATAACCTAACACTCCAGGCCTCTCTTCAGTCATAAAAGTCACTTCAATATCAACATGCGCATCGAGTTTTAGAATGGATTTGTGGAGATCTTTGGTAATATTATCATGCCTCATAACTTATATTGAAAGAATTCTATTCACCTCATCCATTATCCTTGGATTCTCAGAATCTTTACTTAGCTGTTTTGCCCACTTTCTAAGATATTTTTTATCCAGTTTTTTCTTTTGTCGTATGGCAATGGATTCAGCATCTAATACATCTTTAGGTCTACCTGCTATTACTTTGAACAAAACGAGATCTTCTGCTGTTAGAAAACATGTTGATTGTCCCATGAATGATACTTTTTTCTTCCGTCGAACGGCCTCTTCTTCTAAACTTGTTGATGCTATAATAATATCAATCTGTACTTTTTTATAAAAAATACGAAACGAACCAAACTTAATTATGCTCAAAATTGCTTCTTTAGGATCAAAGCTAAACTTTGCAGCCTTCAATCTCTTTATGACAGCACCATAGTCATCTTCTTTTAACAAAATGGTCAAATCAATATCATAAGTAAAGCGAGCCTCTCCAAAAACACCAACAGCTAATCCTCCGAGAATAAAATAAGGTATTTTTTGTTTTTCAAAAAAAGAAACTATGCTTTTTAGAGCATCTTCAAAAAGATTTTTTCCCATAAAGTTTTCTATGGCTTGTGTTTTAGAAAAAGTTGCCTACTAAGAGACAGTGGTAAAGAACTTTTTATTTTATGAGAAGAAAAAAAACTATGCATGCTTAATAATTCTTCTAAACGTTTAACACTCTCCTTAAGACTAAGCCCGCTCAGCCCGCGCCTTTTATCATTCTCACAAAGCTTTGTATATTTTTTCTTATTCTTTATCATATTGTTTTTAAAAAATACCTAAGATCAGATAAATAGGCAATATTTTACTTTTATTATTCTACTACTATTCTATTTTTGATATGGGCATTTCCCTTTATTTAACAGAAACTTAAATAAACTCTGTGCTTTTTCATAAACAGTCTAGCTCCTTTGGATTAATTTATTGCCAAGCTGTATTAAGAAAATTAGGGTTCTTTTATGACTGATCAAAACGAAAATTATTGGAAAAAGTGTAGTGTGTGTAAATCCTCCATCCCCTATGGAGGCACTTATCAGCTTTGTTCTGTGAGTACCTGCAATAACAAGAAAACAGGCCTTACCTTTTGCTCTGTTACCTGTTGGGATTCGCATTTGGGTTTTGCCAATCATCGTTCAGCTTGTGCTGAAGAAAATGTGGCACCCTCAAAGGAAGAACATGAACAATCATTGATTGCTCAAGAAAACGCTCCAGAAGAAAGAGCAGCAGAGCGTAAAAGAATCATACCGACTTCTTCTAGCACGACAGCCTCACCTCTGAACGTTGATACTTTGGTCGTCGTTTCAAAGGTCAAAAACCTCATCAAAGAACAATCTGGTTTTAACACCAGTCAATGTGCCATAGATGAACTCACGCAAATTGTTGTAAGAGAATGCTTACGTGCCACAGAAAACGCTCAAAATGCTGGCCGAAAAACAGTGATGGGGAGAGATTTTTAACAAGGTGGCTTGTCATAATTATTAGTATACTTATCATATTTATTATGATATACTAATAACATGGATCTTAGCTTTCTCATACCCTCTAAATCACGTAGGTGTATCCTTTCATTCTTTTCAAATGAACCAACAGCGCAGGTTTATGTTCATGAATTAGCAAAGGAACTCAACATGCCTGCTCAACTTATCTACCGCGAACTTATCAATCTTGAGAGTTGGGGGTTTTTATTTTCATTTAAAAGAGGCAATCAAAGAGTTTTTCAAATTAATAATAAATTTCCATTAAAAAGTGCTGTTATTTCTCTATTTCAAAAACAAATTTACCCAGAGGTTGAAATTGAACAAGTGTTTCAGTGGAAAACATTAAAACAAAAATACAATAAAATACCTCACCCTCCATTAAAAGAAAATGTTCGAAAACAAATAAAGCCAAGAGCTTTTGACGAAGAAAAAGCTATGCGCAAAAAAGGATTGTTATAATGCCTCACAATAAAGTTTTTAGCAAAATCGCTACCCTCCCCCAATCTGAACATCAGCTAGCTCTAGCTGGCTTTTTGTCCGATACATTTAAGGAATTTGATATTGAATTGACTGTTGTTGGTGGCGCTGCCGTTCAATTTTACACACAAGCTGATTACGCCACAAAAGATTTAGATGTCATTCTTTATAATGACACAAAAGAGATAGTCGAAAATGTTATGGGTAAACTTGGATTTAAAAGAACAAGCACGTATCGTCATTTTGAGCATTCAAAGTTTCCTTTTGTTATAGAATTTCCACCGGAACCCATTGAAGTAGGAGGTCGCTACATTAGCAAAGTAAACCTTATTGAAATGCCACCTTATAAGGTGCGCGTTATTAAAATTGAAGACATTATCATGGATAGAATCATTGCTGGTGTAGAATGGAAAAGTGAAAGACATCTTGATCAGGCTAAGCTTATCTGGGTAAAAAATAAGACCTTGATCGATCTGCAGTATCTAAAACAATTTGCCAAGGAAGAAGGTTATTCAAAAGAGCTATTAACTATCATCATAAATTAACCTGACTCACCAAATCAAAAGCATCAATAATAGCTCCCTCAATATTTTTAAAATAACATGATGCTTGGTTTTCAGTATTGTTATCTTGAAACACACAAAATAAGGCCCCATGTTTGGCACCTTGATCATGCGTATACACACTGGCCCACCAGTCATTATCTGCCAAATCATCATCTTGCCCATAAATACTGGCCCCACCTAACCCTGAAACAAACGCGAATGTTTGACCTTCATCAATGGTCATTGTCGAAGATGTTGAACTGATGATCTGATTTTCATAATCAGACATCAAATATGTTCGTGAATAGCCATGATGATGGGCTGTGGCAATAATAGCACCACCTTCACGACAAGCCTCATACACGCCCCAACCTGTGGAATTACTTTTATCCCCCACTTGCATGAGCGTTTGATTCTTATGCCATGAACAAATACGCCAAATAGAATCATCTTGTGCGAGTTCAGCTTCTATATAATCTGCATGCTCATCATCCTCACCAAGTGAACCAACACCAGAGAGAATAAAGAATATGTTTTGATAAGTACACGATGACATGTAACCTAAATCACCCTGACACACAGCCCCATCAATTCGTGCTAAACGCTCTTCAAGCTTGTCTTGATAACCATCCCACATCGCCACATCGTGATTACCCACAGAGGCAAAATAAGGAAAGTCATCACCTAAAATACTAGTGATAAGATCATCCCACGCATCAGGATCATCTTCATAATCAAAATCCCCCTGATGCAAAACCATATCAGTGCCTTCATTTAATATAAGTGTGAGAACATCTTGGGCAGCATCATACAACCCCTGATCACCAATAAAGGCAACGATTACAGGGTCCACTGTTTCAGTTTCAGTGCCTGTTCCTGTATCATCTACCTTATCATCGCTATTTCCCGTATCATTAGCAGAACTCGAGCCAGCTGCATCTTGTTCTTCTTCCTGCTTAGTCTCTGTATCAACACTTTCATCTTGAGACACATCATCAGACAAACTTTCATTAGCTGTCAAAACATCAGGAGAACAGTTTAGCAATAGAAGTACAATGAGGAAAATTGGCCACAGTCTTTTCATAATTCTTACTACATCATCGCCTACTCATTTGAAAAGTTGTGTTCTTTTCAGGAATGTAACGACTTGATTTTCTAATTGTTTTTCTATCATAGTTATTATCCACAACCTTAAGTGATGCTCTTTTTCGGATTTCTCTTTTTGATCAGATATGGATAATTATGTTTCATGGCATCTTTACATGAGTACTGATGGTTAGGCGACCTTTGATATAACAATCAGTATTTTTTATAAGGCTTTTTTGATTTTTCGGTAGGTATTTTCAAGACTATCCATAATCACGCGCGTTTCACTCACAACAGACATGTAATTACTATCACCCAACCAACGTGGCACAATGTGATAATGTAGGTGATCTTTAATGCCAGCACCACCTGCGTCACCCAAATTCATACCAATGTTGAATCCTTCAGGGTTATAGACTTTTTTCAAAGCTGCCACAGCTTTTGACTTAAGCATACCCATCTCTTTGTGCTCTTCTTGTGTGAGTTGCGTATAATCGCTGATATGACGATACGGAATAACCATGAGATGGCCATTTGTGTAGGGATAGCGATTTAAGATGATAAAAGATTTTTTGCCTTTGAATAAGACAAGGTTTTTCACACTAGGTTTACCTTGTTGGCGATCACAGAAGACACAA
>JAHJDR010000084.1 GCA_018812345.1 bacterium
ATAAAAATAAATATTATTTGATAATACATAACATATTGTTATATAATGTTATTATGATAGACAAGCCATTAAAAATTCTTAAAACCATTTATCCCTTTGTTGAGCAGCCAAAAATTGAGGTTTTGGGCGCTCTTAAAAATCTTCCTATGTGGATTCTGGGTTCTGTCAAAGTCTATGTTGTTTTTTTGGAAGATAATGATCTTAATATTAATTTTGTTCAACTTTCAAAGGATCTGACTTTTGGTCAGGTAACACTCATTTATAAAAAACTAACTGAGCAACTAAATGGTTATATTATAATGATTGCTGACAATATGCCTGCCAAATACAGAGGCCTGCTTGTGCGATCTAGAATATCTTATGTTTTTAAAGATCAGTCCATTTATGCACCAGACCTGGGCCTACACATAAACAATGCAAAAAAACATTTCTCTTCAAAACCTGAGATTAAACAGACAGAGGCACTCTTAACGCCTTTTGCTTTAAAACTGATTGCAGGTATTATTACAGAACATCTGCCAAAAGATTTTACACTTAAAGGGCTTCTTAGAATATTACATCAGAAAACAGTAAAGGCATCAGTGGCAAAACTAAGCATGACACTTAATTTATTGGTGCAGAATAATCTCATTCTTTCAAAGGGCAGTGGTCCACAAAAATCTTTTATAGCACGAACAAATCAAGAGATGTTTGATGTTCTTAACGAGCTTAGGATAGCCCCATTATATAAAACTTATGAATATTCCCATAGCCCATTTGTTACTGAAAAAAGTTGTCGTGCTGGTGAAACAGCTTTGGCTCAGTATTCTATGCTAGCAGAACCTCGTATTAGTGTGATTGCAGTTATGGCAAAAGAATTCAGAGAACAAAAACAATTAGACGGACAAATTGTTGATGAGGAGAACCCTTGTCATGTTCAGGTCTGGAAAGAAGATCCAATGCTCTTTTCACAAAATAAAAACCTAAACCCAGTAGAGCTGTATTTATCAATTAAGGATGATCCTGATGAACGAGTTCAGTTGAGTCTTGTTGAAATGTTAAAGGGAATATCATTAAAGAAGGAAAGTGAGTAATTATGGCTAGGCCACAAGGTTTTGATCATTTTTGCGATTATCTCAAAGGTCTCGAAAATCATTATGTGATTATAGGAGGTGGGGCTGCTTCCATTTTATTGGAAGAAGAAGAACTGACATTCAGGGCCACCAAAGATGTAGACCTTGTTGTTTTGAGCAGATCTGATGAATTAAACAAAAGGATATTATCCTATGTGAAAAAAGGGAAATATCAAAAACAGGAATCAACGACAGTCGTTCCCCGTTATTACCGATTTACGAAACCCAAAGATCAGTCATGTCCTCAAGTGATTGAAATATTTTCGCGCAATGAATTGGAGCTGGATTTAAAGGAAGGGCAACATATCATTCCCCTGCAAAGCAAATACGCAGAAAGGCTATCAGCCATACTTCTGGATGATGAGTATTTTAATCTGATTCGTGATAATCTATTACTTTCTGAAACAGGGATTCCGTATATTAATTCAGTCGCCAATATTTGTCTTAAGGCAAAAGCCTATCGAGAAATGACAGAAAGAAAAAAGGCAGGGAATAAGGATGTTGATGAGAAAGACATTCAAAAACATCTCAAGGATATTTGGCGGCTTGCTGCTGTTCTTCCAAATACGAGTACTGTTAAACTTTCATCTGCGGTGTTTAAAGACATAAAGAAAGCCATTGAGCAACTTGATCAGCTGACTGAAAAACAATTCAAACAAGTCATGAAAAATATTCCTGGACAAAACTATTCGAGTACTATGAATTTATTGAATTCGGTTTTTTTATCGAGGTAAATATAAAAGAGTACTTCTAGAGGATAGACCCCGTAAAACGGGGCAAGCGATAGACGCCGCTCACAGAGCGGCAGTATTTTCTCTGGGCTCCTTCATAATCTTATAAAAATACCCCTGCGATATGCCTAGTTGTTTTATGGCGGCATAGGGGCGGTTTTGGTGGTGGGCTAGGGCGGCGTTGAAGATTTTTACGACGTATTCTTTTAAACTACTTTTGCCATCATAGATAAAATCAGATTTGTACAAAGGGCAATTGGGATCGTCGAGTTTGTACTCATTGGTTTTTTTGTAAATGGTTGAATGTGATATATCCAGTTTTTCACAGACACGGATTTTTTTCTTACCATTAGCTTCATAGCACTTAGCAAAGATTAGCGCTTCATAATCTGCCCAGGTTTTTGTGGGATCAAAGAGATTATTGGAATCAATGGGTGTGCCAATATGCTGTGACATTTCCATGCTGAGGTTTGAAACATTAAGGCTAACTTGCGCAAACGAGCCTTCAGAAAATTGTTGCATACCATAGTTGGGTGGAATGTTTTCTAAACAAAGTTTATTGCCTTCTTTAAGAGCACAGGCCACAGAGATAAGGTTTTCCAGTTCGCGTACATTACCGGGCCAATTGTATTGTTTAAGAGCTTCCATAAAAACAGGGGGCACTTTAATTTCTTCTTTAAGGGCATTTTGATCGCGGTATTTATTAACAAAGTGCAAGGCTAATGGTGGAATATCATCTGTGCGGTCCCGCAGATTGGGAATATCAATTTTCATTTGGCAAAGGCGATAATACAAGTCTTCACGAAATGTTTTTTGTTTAACGAGTCGTTGCAAGTCTTTATGTGAGGCGCAGAGAACGCGTACATCTACTTTATGTGATTTTGTGTCGCCAATGCGTTGCACTTCCCCTTCTTGTAAAACACGTAAAAGTTTTACTTGGAGTTGTAAATCCAACTCGCCAATTTCATCTAATAAGAGAGTGCCACCATTGGCTTCTTCAAAAAGGCCTTTTTTATCGCGATCAGCACCTGTGAATGACCCTTTTATATGACCAAAGAGTTCTGATTCCATGAGGGTGGCAGGAATAGCCCCACAGTTTATGGCCACAAAAGCCTTGTTTTTGCGTGCGCCATTATTGTGGTGTAAGGCTTTGGCAATGAGTTCTTTACCGGTTCCAGATGCGCCATAAATGAAAAGTGATAGATTTGTTTCTGTGACTTTATCGAGTATTTTAAAAACCTTTTGCATTTCCGCGCTAGCAGCAATGATGTTTGTGTAAGCGTATTTAGTTTGCAGGACGTTGGCTTCATTATGCAGAATGGTTTTGGCTTTTTCTAATTCTGAAGATGTTTGTTCTAAACTTTGCGTTAGTTCTTTTTGTTTGCCTTGGAGTTTATGTACGAGTTTGTTTTTATCGAGTGCAATGCCTACTTGATCACTGAATGCTGTTAAGAGTTCAGCAGGATAGTTTTTAAACACATCTGTTTGGGAATGGTTGTCTAAGTAAAACACGCCAATGGTTTTCCCTTTTGAATTAATGGGTAAGCAGAGTATAGATTTAAGTTCTCCCAAAACAATAGATTCTGATGACTTAAAGCGATCATCTGCCAGGGCATCTGCTGCTAGAACAATCTCACCTTTTTCAATGCTTTGTTTGGCCACACTCATACTGATCTGTTCTTGTTGATCAGAAGCCGTGTTTTTGGCGGCTTCTATGTCAAGGGCGCCTAGTTCATTGAGCACCATAATATAACCAGATTGCGCTCCCGTGAGTTCTAGAGCGTAATCTAGTACAAGTTTAAAGAGCTTGTGCACATCTTGCTGGGCATTAATGATTTGATTGATCTCAATGATTTTTTTCAGGTCAGAAACTGGTGTGGTACTTTGCACAGAGGCTGTATTTCCTGTGACCTTGTCCACGGTTGAACCTGTGAGTACAAAGCTTTCATCATAAACACTTTTGATGGTGTCATATTCTTCTCTGTCATGCTCATCGGTAATGAGTTCATGGGCCTCATCTAAACACTGAGAAGCTTCTTCTTGATTCTTTTGTGCAGAATAAGTTTGTGCGCGACGAACTTTGGCCCAGAAGGCACGATGTTTGATGGCATCAGTATCTTCTAAGAGTTTATCCGCTTTATCCAATGCTTGGTGGCTTTTAATAAAATTATTCGTTTGAGTATAATATTCTGCGAGTTTTACATAAATCAGTACAAGATTTTCTTCCTTGATTGGTGAATAACCATCAAGATTTTCTAATGTATTAATGGCATATGTCAGAAAGGGATAAGCTTCTTTGTATTGTTTTTGCTCGATATGAATAATACTAATGTTATGAGCAATAAAAGCAGCGTTTAAAGAATCTAAAGGGTGATTTGTGGTGTTAGCAATTTTCTGTGAAACCTTAAATGATCGTTTGTAGGTTTCTAAAGCTTTTTCATAATCTTTTTCATCATTATACAAGTTGCCCAGACCATTGAGTGCTCGGTAAAGCATTGTATAATCATTTATTTGACGGGCAAACTTTTCACAGCTTAAGAAACTCTCTGAGCAAGATTTAACAATTTCACTTCTGTTTTCCATTTCTTGTGTCTCTAGGAGCCTGTGATAAGAGTTTCCTAAATATTCATAGTTATTAAGAAGCTCTAGCGGGTTGTTTAGGTTGATAAGAATGTCAATATTCTCTTTACATGTTTTAATTGCTGTACTGTAATCTTGTTGCAAAAAATATGTGAGATATAAGCGGTTATAAAGCACCTTTTCTCTTTGCTCATCATTGAGATTATTAAGCCATGCATCACGTGACTCTTTGTATAGAGCTTGTGCTTCTTCAATTTCTTGCTGTTGTAATAGAATATAGCCATGATAATTTTTGAAATTTAGTTCATGAATAATATTGTGCTTGCTATCAGGGATCAAGGCTTGAGCCTCTTTAACAATTGTTTCTGCTTCATCAAGATTAGCTTGTTTTATAAGTGATTCAACAATTTTGCCATAAGAATGAATTTTTTGATCAGTGTTATCTGAATTTGATTGAGCGAGCTTGTTGTTAATGTTTTTATGGATTGTAATAGCCTTCTCAAACTGACTAGCCTTAAAATACGCATCACCTAATTTAAAATGAATGTCTAAGCTCTGCGTAAAATCATCATGACCGGATAGTTTAACCAGTCTTAACAGGGCTTCAATGGCCTTGTCATATTTGGCCTGAGCCATGTAGAAATCACTGAGTTCAAAAAGAGCTTTTTTAGATTTAGCAGTATGAGAGCCAAAGCCCACGTGATATAAATACTTTTGTTTTTGATCTGTGCGCTCCTCATATAAAGTGGCGAGTTTATCATGATAAGGGCCTGCTTCCTTATGCGATAGCTTTTCATAAACAACATCACGCATGAGCAGGTTTTTAAAATAATAGAGTCGATTAGTACTCGGTGTTTGTAAAACTTCGCGCTCAATAAGCTGGCGCAACATGGGCTTTATAGCGTCAATCCCTGTTACAGATTTAAGCTGATCAGCAGTCAATGGTTCATGATTCACAGCCAGCCATTTTAGAATCTCTTGCTTGGGTTCGCATAGCTGCCCATAGGTTTCGAGCAAAATTTCACTCACACTGGTGGGGATGTGAATTTTATCAAAATCAATTTTAATGTCTTCAAAGGTGGTGGCATCCCACTTACCGCTTTCATCAAATAAAAGGTTATTATCGAGTAAAATTTTAATAAACTCTGCTACAAAGAGTGGGTTGCCTTGTGTGCGTTTAAAAACTTCGTCAATCAATGATTCTGGCGCTTGTCTTAAACCAGTGACCGCTTCTAAATATGTTTTGAGTTCTATTTTAGAATAATTGTTAAGTGTGATCTTACGCGTGTTTGTCCAATTTTCTGGTGCTTTATCTGTTGTCCATACAATGAGGCATTTCTCATTAGCCAATTCCTGCATGAGCGACAAAACACGGTTGCTATTAACCTGCGCATTATCAATTTGAAGAATATAGGCTTCTGTACGTTCTTCTGATTCAAATTGCTCTAATGTTTTTACAGGCACGCTTTTGAGTTGTGAATGACCTTTCATTTCAGAAAGTAGGCGCGATTTTCCTGTGCCTTTATTGCCTTCCACAATGAGCAGCTTGTCATCAGAGGGTGCTTCAGCCTCAAACACAGCGTCAAACATTTTAGAAAAAGTTTGCCATTCTTTATCACGGGCAATCAACGTGCCTTTTTCTGGCAAATAACTAATTTTTGTATCTTTGGTTTCAATTTCAATCTTCTTGCCCGATAAAAAGTTGAGATCTCTAATGGCTAATGATGCTTGTGAATAACGATTGTCTGGGTTCTTTTCAATCAAACGCTCCACAATGTGATCCCAATATTTGGGCACATCAGGATTTACTTCTGATGGTGGTCGCGGATTTAAATTTAAATGATTGTTCAGAATTTCTTTGAGTGATTTGGCTGTAAACGGATTAATGCCTGTTAAAAGTTTGTACAAGGCAACACCAAAGGAATACAAATCTGTTCGATTATCAAGCATGCCACCTTGAATCACTTCAGGCGCCATGTAAGCTGGTGTGCCCACTTTCTTATTCGGTGTAGAATAGCCAGAAAGACCAAAATCAATGAGTTTGGCAGTTACAGGAACCCCATTTTCCATTTTAACCAGAACGTTCTGCGGTTTGATGTCAAAATGGTAAATGCCACGGGTGTGTAAATAGTTTAAGGCACGCAAAATTTGAACAGCGAGTTTTTCAATAACGTCTACAGGTTGTTCTTCACAGGCTTCGTGCAGTTCAGCCCCTTCAATAAACTCTGTTGTAATATAATATTTGCGCATCTTGGTTTCATAACCAAAATCCAGTATGCGAGAAATGTTGGGGTGATTGAGCTCTTTCAGAATAGAAAATTCATTTTTAAAGTTAGCAAGAGCATCTTCGCGCGAGACATTCATTTGCACTTTTTTCAAAAACTTAAGCGCTTTAATCCCTTCTTCGTCTTTAACGAGTATGACATCACCAGACATGCCACTGCCAAGTGGTTTAATAATTTCGTAACGTTGATCGATTATTACTGGTGTCTTTGTCATCTTTTTCGTCTCTTGTTTCACGGACTAGTGTCCAGTGTTCAGTGTTCAGTGTCCAGTG
>JAHJDR010000085.1 GCA_018812345.1 bacterium
ATACCCACAACAGAGTTTGTCATAAATATTTCTTTGGCATGAGATAAATCTTTGGGAGAAATAACACCTTCTTTAATATTTAATTTATTTTCTTTCAAAAGGTCTATTATAAATTTTCTCATGATGCCTGATAAGAGCCCTTGATCATCCATGACTGTCCACAGTGTGGAATTGTTATCTAGCCAAAATAAATTACCTGTACATGTTTCTGTGACCATGCCGTGGGCATTAAGTAAAACACCATCATAATAGCCCGCTTCAGTGGCAACAAGACGTGCGCGCATTTTCAGCAAATAATTTGTTGTTTTTATTGCTGTTAAAGGCATGGCATCATTCACATAGTTTTTAATTACCTTGAGACGAACCGGCTCAGAAACATGCTCTTCTAACAATCGTTCACAATAAATAAGCAGCTGCGTTTCATATTCAGAGTCTAATAAGGGAATGGGTTGTGCTGTTGCTTTAGCAAGATCACGCGGCACACCTGATAAAACCATCTTAAACCGTGCATTATCGAGTCCATTTTTCTCCAAAAGAGTCGTACAAATTTCTTCAAAATCAAGATCTGTTGAAAGGTCATAGCCCATATAGGTTGAAGACCATTCAAGCCGAGTCACATGAGCTTTTAAAAAGGGAAACCTGCCATCATAGCTTCGAAATGTTTCAAACAAGCCTTCGCCAAAAAGAAAAGACCGATCATAAGGTGATATTTTTGCCTCAGAGGCGGGAACATAAGACCCATTGTGATAAATTGTATTCATGATGGGATTGTATTAGCTTTTTCGATATCAATGTGCAAGGCACTTTGAAGCTAATTTTATACCAAAGAATCAATGGTTAGCGTGCTAGCGTCCATCGTCTATCGTCTATCGTAAGAAAACCATTCACGCTAGACACTAGACGATGGACGCTAGCACGCAAAATGTCTTTATCTTAAAATGCTTTTTAGTTAAAAGAGATAACACTAAATAACTAATTAGCACCAATGTTTAGATGAGAACGACCTCCCTTCATCGGCCCATCGGCTCATCGGTCCATCGGTGCATACCCCCATGAACGAGCTTAAGAAAATATTAAATGTCAATATTGCGGGATTTGATGAACTCATCACCCCAAATCAAATAAAGCAAAAAGTCCCTGTCACAGAAAAAGCCATGCAAAATGTACTGGTTAGTCGCCAAGTTATTGAAAACATTCTCGATGGCCGTGATGACCGTTTGTTTTTTGTTGTCGGTCCCTGCTCTATTCATGACCCCAAAGCAGCCTTTGATTATGCTGAACACTTGAAAGAACTTGCTAAAAAAGTTGAAGACAAATTTTTTCTACTCATGCGTGTCTATTTTGAAAAACCACGCACAACAGTTGGTTGGAAAGGCCTTATTAATGATCCTCATCTCGATGATTCTTTTCATATAGAAGAAGGTTTAAAAATAGCCCGTGAACTCCTGATAAAAATAAATGAATTAGGCCTTGCTTGTGCCACAGAAACGCTTGATCCCATCACACCACAATATCATGCTGAACTCATTACATGGACAGCAATTGGAGCCAGAACATCTGAATCCCAAACTCATCGTGAAATTTCGAGTGGTTTATCCATGCCCGTTGGCTTTAAGAATAATGCTGATGGCAATATTCAAGTTGCTATTAATGCGATGAAATCAACAAACCGTTCGCATCACTTTTTGGGAATCAACGAAGATGGCAAGGTTTGCAAATTCTCAACACGCGGAAACCCTTACGCTCACATCATCTTGCGCGGTGGTCAAAGCAAAACAAACTATGACAGCAAGTCTATTAGCCTGTGTTTAACAGAATTAAAGAAAAATAAACTCCGTCAAAAAATTGTAGTTGATTGCTCTCATGGTAATTCACAAAAAGATCCATTGCTCCAGGAAAAAGTCCTTAAAGACATAACAAATCAGATTTTTGATGGAAACAAAGCCATTACAGGCTGTATGATTGAAAGCAATCTCAAGTCAGGCAACCAAGAACTCACGCATGCCCAATCACTGAAATACGGTGTCTCTATTACAGATGCCTGTATGGATTGGGAAATGACTGAAAGAATGATATTGGAAGCTTATAAAAAACTTTGAGAACTCGTACTGCGTACAGCGTTTTGTGTCACTAACGTAGACCTTACGCCCTACGCCCTAAGCCTTGTGCCTAGTTTGTCCTTATGAACTTACACGTCATCGACTGGACTATCCTCATCGCCTATCTCATTCTCACACTCATTGTGGGAATTTATTTTTCACGCAAAGGCACAAAAAGTGTAGATGAATTTTTTGTGGCTGGTCGCAATCTCCCCTGGTGGTTAGCGGGCATTACCATGGCTGCCAGTGCTTTTGCCATAGACACCCCCTTAGGTATTGTCGGGCTCGTTGCTAAAGAAGGCATCCCCGGCGTGTGGTATGCTTGGGCCTATGTTTTGGGAGGTGCGGGGGCTTTAGGGGCTTTTATTTTTGCATCACTTCTCAGACGCTCAGAGGTCATTACCAATGCGGAACTTGTTGAGCTCAGATACAGTGGTAAATCAGCGGCTTTTTTAAGAGGCTTTAAAGGACTTTATTTTGGCATCTTTGCCAATGCCATTACCATGGGTTGGGTCATCAAAGCCGTCTTTACAATCAATCAAGATGTTCTCGGTTTTAATCCACACATCACCCTAGCTATCATCTTAACCTTTACACTCATCTACACAGCCATGTCAGGACTATGGGGTATCGTGGCTACAGACTTTTTACAGTTTATCATCGGTATCATCGGCGTCTTTACGCTTGCCTTTATGGCGTGGCATCACATTGGTGGTCTTGATGCCATTTGGGAAGGCATGATTTCCCGGTATGGTGAAATTGAGGCCACAGAACGCATGCAGTTTTTCCCCAGCTTTGGCAAACCATTCTTTGTTACATTTATGGTTTTTGTCACCTTAAAATGGTGGGCAAATCCACCAGCAGCTATACACCAAAGAATTGTGGCCAGTAAAAATGAAAAACAAGCATCACTTGCTACACTTTTCTTTGCCATCACATCTTTTGCAATCAATTATTGGCCCATGATTATTATTGCTCTGATCACACTCGTTATTTTTCCCGATTTGAAAACACCCGAAAATGGCTATGGCATGCTCATGGTAAAAATAATCCCAACAGGACTCTTAGGCTTAATGCTGGCCTCTATGATGGCGGCCTTTATGTCTACAATTGACACACATATAAATTATGGCGCTTCTTACATGGTTAACGATCTTTACAGACGCTTCATCAATAAAACAGCCAGTATGAAACACTATGTGCGCGCTTCACAAATCAGTACGATCCTCATGCTAGCTATCGCTGTGCTCGTAGCCTACCTTTTGGATTCCGTACAACAAGCCTGGTACTACATTGCCATGCTCACAACCGGTTATGGTTTCCTCATGGTGGCTCGTTGGTTTTGGTGGCGCATCAATGCTTGGTCAGAAATTACATCACTTGTTAGCTCTCTCATTATGAGCACTCTTCTTTCTACAAAATTTGCAAAACTATGTGGGTATTGGGATTTTATTGAAGCCTGGGGATATGGGTGGCGTTTCATTGTTGTGATTACTTTTTGTACAATCAGTTGGCTCATTGTAACCTTTTTAACAAAACCCAGTGATGAAGAAACACTCATTTCATTTTGTAAAAAAGTAAAACCCTTTCCTACCTTCTGGGGCCCCATAAAAAAACACCCTGGCATTGATTGGAATCCCTACTTTATCCGCAGCTCCCTCCATTGGCTTTTTGGCACAGTAGGTATTTTTTGTATCTGTTTTGGCATTGGGAGTCTTATCTTTAAAGGGGCTATTTTAGGCACAACTCTTCTCTTGCTGGCGACGATTATCTTCACAACCATCTTCCTAACCTACAAAGACGTTTAACTCTTTAGTCGTTTACCCTGAGCGAAGTCGAAGGGCTAATCTTTGCTGCGTCTATCGTCTAGCGTCTATCGTCTAGCG
>JAHJDR010000086.1 GCA_018812345.1 bacterium
AAACCCAGGTACTTTCAAATAAGACATAATGTAAGCTAAGTTTACAAACCCCGACCTTGAAAGAGGTCGGGGTTTTTTTGTGGCAACTCCAATTGCAAATCGCTTATTGCTTATTGTCAATCGCCGATTATGTTACATTGGGGGGCCTGGGGGGAAAATCAATATCCAATAACCAACACTCAATATCCAATAATCAAATGGGATATTGGAGAGAGGAAAAACAATGGGGACATGATTGACAATAAGCAAACGGCAATAAGCTATCGGCAATCTCAATTGCAAATCGCTTATTGCAAATCGTCAATTGCTGATCATGTTACAACAAGGGGGCATAATATGAATAACAAAGGTTTTACCTTAATCGAATTAATTCTCGTCATTGCAATATTAGGTATTTTAGCTGTGTCTGCTATGCCTAAGATTTTTAGTTTAACTTCGGAAGCACACACTGCAGCGAGAGATGGTATTGGCGCAAATGTTAATGCTGGAATTACATTAGCTGGAGCCAAAACCATGGCAGCAACAGGTATTGAGACTTATCCTACTCCATTAGATGCTGTGCCCCCTAACACACTATGCAGTAGGATCAACCCTTGCTTTAATGCTGTTGTAAAAGATGGTGTTACTCGTGATTGGAAAAAGAACTCAGACTTTCAATATATTCACCTTCCCACTAACTCAACTTATGGATACGATTTAGCAGGGCCTAATAAAGGAACTTTTACGCTTCAATAGCCAATACTCAAAAGGGATATTGGAGAAGAAGAATATTGAATAATGAATCGCGAACAAAGGAGTCATGAAGCATAATAACTTCGTTATTCTGCTGTTCGATATTAATTATACATGATTGACAATTGGCAAATGACAATTAGCTATTGGCAATCTCAATTGCAAATTGCTTATTGCAAATCGTCAATTACTGATCATGCCCCCTAACAAACCCCTAACATGTCAACATCGTGAATGTTTTTGTTCTTGTTGAACAGTCAACATCTCCTTAATTATCAGTGGCTTAGAGCATTTTTGTTGTTGGCAGGCCTTATGCTGCGCCGTTCCCAAACTATTGCATTGTCTCTCTTAACCCCGTATAATAGACCATAGACATCATCTTATGAGCAACAAAGGCTTTACATTAATAGAACTCATCATGGTCATCGTGATTGTGGGTATCCTTGCCGTCATTGCAGTCCCCAAAATCTTCAGCATGACAGAAGATGCTAAAACAAGTTCGCGAGAAGCTGTTTCCGCAAACGTGCTTGCCGGTGTCACGCTCTATGGTGTTCATGAAATGGCAACAAATGGCATAGAAGCCTATCCCACAAAACTTGATAACGTAACAAACGAAACAAACTGTTCCAAATCTAATCCCTGTTTTTCGAATGCACTCAAAGACCCTGTCAACGATAGTCTTTGGCGAAAAATTAATGGCCTACATTATGATTACAATCCCGGCCCAGCCGTGACACACTACGAATACAATAGTATTGACGGAACATTTTATATCATCCCATAATTCAAACAAAACAAAACACAGCTCCCTGTGGAAAAATCAATAAGCTGAAAATAATCAATGATTTACTTTATTTTTTTCTTATTCTATTATATATTGTTCGTGTAATTTATAATAACCCCTTGTGGATAACTATGTACGAATCATTTTTTGGTTTTGAAGAAAAGCCCTTTACGCACACGCCTAATACAAAATTTCTCTACCTTTCAGAGCAGCATGAAGGCGTGTTAAAAACTCTTCTCTACGGACTGGAGAGCCGTATTGGGTTTACATTACTCACAGGAGAAGTCGGTTCTGGTAAAACAACAACCATTAGAACATTATTAAACTTAGTAGGCAGAGCCATTGAAACGTGTTTTATTTTTAATCCTTTAGTCAACACACTAGATTTACTCCGCAGCATCAATAGAGACTTTGGTAACGAGTGGGAGACAAGCTCAACACAAAAACAAATAGATATTCTTAACCAGTATTTACTGGCTATAAATGCTGAAGGAAAAACAGCTGCCGTCATTATTGATGAAAGCCAAAACCTCTCATTCGAAGCTCTCGAAATGATTCGCATGCTCTCTAACCTTGAAACCGAATCAGAAAAACTTCTCAACATCATTCTTGTGGGACAGCCAGAACTAGAAGAAAAACTCGCCACAAAAAATCTGCGACAACTTTCACAAAGAATACAAATTCACGTTAAATTACAGCCGCTTAGCCTAAGTCAAACCATGGGCTACATCCAGCACCGACTCAACATATCAGGCTCTAAAGTAGCGGCTCATTTTGAAAGAAATACCATCAAGAAAATATATAAAAAATCACGGGGAATTCCTAGACTCATCAACAGTATTTGTGACTTAAGTCTCATGGCAGCTTATTGTTCCAATACACGCGTGATTGATAACAAGGTGCTCACAAGAGCTTTAAAAGAGGTTCCAAGTTATGTCACTCATCCTTGATGCTTTAAAAAAAACTGAAACGCAAAAAGAAAATCCTGAAGGTCACACAGAAAATAAAGCTGATGCCACAACAACACCCACAACAGAATCAGGCAAAGATAACTTTGACATTCCACCCCTAGAAGCAAAAGCATCACCCTTGGCTGCTTTTACAGATCCCTCAAATAAAAAACGCCTTATTATCCTAGGTGTTCTCGTGGGCGTCTGTGTTCTCATGCTTGTCTTTACAACTTTTGGTCGTGGTATTAAAACGCTTTTTAATTTTGGAAAAAAAACAACACCTGAAATCGTTACACAAGCCCCTGTCGTCACAAAGCAGGAAAAAAAAGAAACCAAACCTGACGAACAAGAAATAATAAAATTAAAAAAAGAAGCTATCGCCCTTTTTCTATCTGGTAAATACATTGAAAGTTCCGACATCTACAAAAAACTCATTAACATAGTGCCTGACAAAGCAGAAATTTATAACAACTATGGATTAAGCCTGAAAAAAGCAGGAAGAAAAACCGAGGCAAAACAAGCCTACCAAATTGCTCTTGCCTTAAATGAAACATACCCAGAAAGCTTAAACAATTTAGCCGCCATAGAAATTTCAGAACAAAAATATAACGACGCTAAAAAGAAATTAGAAATCGCCGTTGATGTGAAACCAAACTATATGGATGCTCATTTGCACCTCGCTATTTGTCTCGAAAAAATGGGCGACTTAGATGATGCTATTATACATTACGAAAAATTCTTAGAACTTTCCGAGGGAAAGATTACACGAAACATCCGCTTGCAAGTTGAAAGCAGACTAGCGGTTTTAAAAGAAGATTTTGCAAAAATTAAATAAAGGAAGATCTCATGCTAAGCATGAAAAAACCAAAATCTATTCTCGGCCTTGATATAGGCAATAAAATCACAAAATTCGCGCAAGTGAAATTTACGGGGGGCACAAAGCCCATATTAGAAGTTTGCACAATGATGCCTTCGGGCTTTCTTGATGAAGGCTTTGACACGAATCTAAGAACATTTATTAAAGAAAATAAAATTTCTAATCCTCTTGTTGCCGCCTCAATGGATCACCCTTCAATTAAAATTAGAAAAGTGGAACTTCCTAGAATGCCTGAAGCAGAACTTATGGAGGCCATAAAATGGGATTTACGGGATATTGTTGAAGGAGAAATCGATGATTACACCGTCAACTTTTCAAAAATTCCGGCCGCTAGCGAAGAAGCAGAACTTCTTCAGTTTGTCGCCTATGCGGTTAAAAAAGTTGCTGTGAGCGATTTTCAAATGAGGTTACAAGCTCTTGGTCTTGATCCCTTTTTTATTGAACCCATGACAGTTTCACTCGCTTCTTCATTAGACAGATGCCATTCTAGCGAAGGCATTTACATAGCAGGGGTCGATATCGGTTATAAAAACACATTTTTTTATGTAATAGGGAATAAAACCTTTGTTTTTTCAAGGCCTCTTTTAGGTCTTAATTTGGAATTACACCAAAAAGAACAAGAAACCTTTTATCAAAAACTTGGATTTGAAATTCAAAAATCTATCGATACTTTTAAAGTAGGGTTTAAAATGCAAGAAATTAACCAAATTTACTTGTCAGGAGGAGGCTCCCTGTTGCCTGATATCAGTCAATATTTAACGCAGAACCTTGGTTTGCAAAGTGAAATACTAAACCCTTTTGCTTCTTTTGGAAACGCAGACACAATTAACAAAGACTTTCAGCCTCCTCTTTTTGCGCAAGCAATAGGACTGGCATATATACAATCATGATTAAACGCATTAACTTAGTTGAAAAGCACGTCTTCACACTCACCTACCTTCGCCTTGTACAGGTTGGTGTTGCGCTTCTGCTCATTGTTAGTGTCTTCATCGGTTATCAGGTTTATAATGCCACTCGTTTAGATAAAAAGCTCTTAACAACTCAAAGTGAAATAAAAAAACTAGAAACCATTAGAGACTCCCTCATGAAGAAAAAGGTTAAAAGAAAAGTCTCTGTTGGAGAATACCAAGAGCTATTAAACCGCATTGAAAACGTTCCTAATTGGACAAAAATAATAAGCGACGTAACAGAAAAACTGCCGAATACTGTATGGCTCACTAACTTCAAATCTGTTGGTGGCGCTACAGGTTTTACAACAGTTGATACAGGAGCTAATGACAAAGACAAAAAAAACAAAGATGCTGAGAAAAAAGCTAAAGTCGTAAAAGCATCCTACAAATTAGAAATTAGCGGGCTTAGTTCTTCCATGAGAAATGTAACAGAGTTTTCATCAAAATTAGATCAGACTAAATACTTGAACAACATAAAAGTCGAATCACAGAAAAACAACTTTGGGTTTTCTTTTGTTATTATAGGAGATGTTAACACAAATGCTAGGTAACCAATTAGCCAAACAAGCCAAAGCTAGAGAAGCCGTTCTTATTCTTGTCGCCTTTTTAGGCCTCATATACATCGTTATTGATTATATTTATATCCCCAAAAAACAAAAATGTGAGCTACTATCAACACAAATTAACGCCATAGAAGAAAAAAGAAACGCACTTGAAAAACTCAACAAAGCCTTAGAACTCAAACACACAAAAATGCAAAGTGAAATGCAAAAGGAAGCACAACAAGCTGAAAAAGAAGATCCGCGCATTCTCATGTTAAAGAAATATCGGCGCTCCATGTTTAAGAATGTTTCTGATTTTATGAACACAGTCATGCAAACAACATACCAAGCAAGTGTTGTTATTGATTCTATCAAACATGAAACACCTATGGCTCTCAAAGGATTTACCTCAACACCCTTTATCATAAAATTTAATGGCCGTTTCACTAACATTTTAGATTTTGTAAACAAAATCGAGTCCATCCCAGCCCTGATCACGATAGATAAAATTGAAATTAGAGTAGGCGCTCAAGATTCTAACCTTATTAATGTTGAAATCAATGGGACCTTCTTTAAATTGGAGAAAGAAAATGCTTAACCAAAATAGAATTGCACTTATTGTTTTTCTCATCAGTTTTTGTCTTGTTTTTTCCGCTGTTGCCCAATCAAAACGGCCTACAGATGCTAGCGAGGATGAACCTACACCACAAACCCAGCCACAAAACGAACTGAAATTAACACCCAATGCTAATAGTGCTAACGAGCTTTCTACAATATCAGCACCCTCATCTGGCACCATCACACTCATAACCGCAGATGATATTTCTCTTGAGGATTTAGACAAATCTTTTTCTGATTTAGCCATTGAGCAGCTCACCGGAGCAACCAGCATGGGAGAACGAAATCCTTTTGCACCGGGGGTTGTGGAAGAACAATCTGACCCGTCCTCTCTCATGGTTCAAGGCCTTATTGTCGGAACAACTAAGGGCTATGCCCTTATCAATGATCAAATTTTTTCCATCGGTGATCGTATTGGATTCTATTCCATAACAGACATTCAGCCAGGAAAAGTAATTCTCAAACAACTTGAAGATAAATACATTATTCGTATGGATGGTTATTCGCAGTCAATTAACAAACGGCAACGAGGCAAATATTTTGTTTGCTTCAACAATGCTGCGTTAAAAAAGACACTTGAACTTCTCGCAACAGCAGGAGAGCTTAATATTATTATTCCGGAAAAAACAGAAGGAAAAGTCTCTGTTACTTTTTATAACACAGATATTATGAATGTTCTGGCATCAATCTTAAAAGTCAATGAACTAGAATATGCCTTTGAAAATGAAATTCTGCGTGTCGGCCCTGCCACACAATTTCAAGATGGCTCTGATTTAAAAGCCCTCATGATTCCCCTTAATTTTGCCACAGCCAAGGAGTTAGAAGCTCAAGTAAAAACGCTTCTGTCTGGACGTGGCTCTGCCATCTCAGATGAACGAACAAACACATTAGTTATTAAAGACCATGCAAATGTGCTCGATAGTGTAAAAAAGTTTTTACACAGTGTTGATAAGCAGGATCCACAGGTTTCTATAGAAGCTAAAGTTGTTGATGCTTCAAAAAACTTCTCACGTTCATTGGGTATTCAATGGGGTTTTTCCACAGGACCTGGCAACCTTGTGTTTAGAGGCAATCAAGACGTTGCGCCTCTTTCAGGCGGCGTATCATCTGGCACTGTTGCCAACTTCCCCATTACAGGCGCTTCAAGCGGATTTAATATTCTTGTCGGCCGCCTTCCTGGCAACAGCAATTTAGAAATGCAATTAGGTGCTGCTTAATCAACCGGTCAAATCAGAATTATTTCTAAACCCAATGTGACAACCATTAACAATAAACCCGCTAACATAAGAAGCGGTATCACAATGTATGTAAAGGTTGAAGGAGGAGCAGACGAAGGACCAACTGTTCAGGCGATTGAATCGGGCATCGAGCTTTCTGTTACACCACAAATTACGCTAAATAAAATGATTAAAATGGAGATTGAGGCCATTCAAAGCGAGGCGGATTTTTC
>JAHJDR010000009.1 GCA_018812345.1 bacterium
ATGTCTGCAAACGATCAGCAAGCTCTGAAAGTCCCTCTTGAACCAAAAGCTCCCAAAGACATCCTAAGAAAACTTGATAACTCTCAAAGTCAGCTCGCATCTGAGGAATAGAAGAATGTACTGTAAGCCGATTCATAAACTGATCACCAAAATTAAATAAGGTACGAATAATGCGCAAAAATTGTTTAAAACGATTATGTTTACTCTCTGCCACAAGTTGCAAATCAAGAGGCGTTTGCTTGAGAAGTTCATCTCCATGGGAGTAAACATCATCAAACCCTACACCATCAGCACATTGCCCAGCTTTGTCCTCCCAAACACCATGATCAAAATATGTACAACGTGATGCCATGAGCCTTTGAATAAAATCTTCCTGCATAGCAAACACAGCTGGTCGTTCTTTTTCTGTTGCTAAATCCTTGGCCTCTAAGCCTACAAACTCGAACTCAAATTTAATCGTGTACTTACCGGCCACACCACCATCACTAAATATTATACGTTCCATCACCATAGTACGAGGCTCATCAATAAGTGAAGGAACCCCCAAACGTGCCAACGGCGTTGTCCGGCCACGCAAGGAAAATAATGTGCGTAAATCACGATCAAAACGTTCTTTATGCACATGACCATGAGAAATAAGTATCACCTCATCACGATTGAGAAGACGCTTCACTTGGCGACGTGAGGCATCATTTAAGGACTCTACAGGATAATGCATGGCAATCTTGAATTTAGCATTGGGATTTCTCTTAAGCATTTCATCCATGAAATTCTCTGCTAAACTCACCTGCATGGCAGACACATGTCCTCTAATGGAAGCTTGCCATGCCGGCGCTGCTGTGAAGTCTTGCGAATCTAATCCTAAATGATAAATGGGAACTGTTTCCCCGCTAGCCAAACTAAACTCTTCTTGTTTTACAGCCTGCATGTGAATCCAATCACGCACATCACTTTCTTCTGGATCTTTTTCATGACCATTAAAATGTACAACCGCATCAAAACGATCTAAAGCGGGAGTCTCATGCCAAAACGTTGTGAACGTTTCCACATGATTGGAAAACAGCTTTTTCTCATCACGCCCCACAAGATAATAAAAAGAACCATTTCCTCGCGAAACAACAGTCATCAGTTCTTGATACGATTTTTCAGCACACTGATCAGGATGACGTACAAGGTGATCTGTAATCGTAATTCTGTCTTCCACAGTAATCGAATGATCAGGTCCACACGTATCTTCCCGGTAATCTGCCCCCCCAATATTAGCGATACCAAAAAGATTTCTCGGTGACCAAATGTTTCCCATGTACTGGCCCCCATCATGATTACCAGGTGTGATGATTTGAAAGCGCAAGGCAGGATCAAGCCCAACATACTCGCTTGCCGAAGCTAATAAAGATTGAACCTCTACAGGACAACCGAGATCATAAACATCCCCTTCACTCACAATACCTGTAAAGTGAACAGCGCCATAGCCCACAGAGCGGTCCGCTTCCATCCTCTGCTCAATCAAGTCATAGGACTTCCCCATGAGCTTGACTATGTATGATGGATTTGTCGCGTCTGTAAAAATACTCCGCAAAGCCGCTCCTTCAATACCTCCTGCCACAATTTCATTTTGAAAAGGACCTTGATCTGTGAGATAGCGACGCTGATCATCAGCTGTATAAAGGGAATAGGATGTTTGTACTTTGTTGACTTCCATGGTCTTGTCGTACTCATTTATTTCTGTCATTCCCGCGAAAGCGGGAATCCAGCCATAATTGACAATATGCTAACGGCAATTAGCTATTGGCAATCTTAATTGCAAATTGCTTATTGCAAATTGTCAATTGCCAATCATGTTACAAGGCCTGGATACCTGCCTATGCAGGGATGACAATACGATAATAAATGCTAGATAGAAGTAATCAAACAACGCAAGAATTTTGGTTTATCTGTTTGTATTTATTAGATATTTTTCAACACGCCCTTCATGAGCCCCGATCAAAAAAGCTACTAATCTGTCAGGATAATTACATTCTGGAACGAATTTCTTTTACCTGAATGTCACCTTTTTCACCTGATATTTTAAGCTTTGTTGTGGTGTTGTTTTCCAAAGTAAAGGCCATTTCTTTTCGTTTCAAGCCATATGGGATTTGTAATTTGTATAAACCTGGAGACAAATAAAACTTACGCGAACCCAAAGCATCACGCTCGATTAAGCGATCATTCATATAGAGTTCATAGCTTAAAGACATTTCACCCAGCCAATTTTTCTTTAAGTGATTATAGCTATCTGGTTGATAAAAATTGCCTCCTGTTTTCTCAGAAAGTTTTTTTAACCATTTTTCAGATTCCTCTGTTATCTGTCCCAAAGCAAAAATATCAATTTGTGTTTTTTCTGATTGTTTAATCAACTTATCTATGGCGTTAAAAGAAGAACTGCAAGAATCACGGTTATCAGCAAAAACAAAGATTTTTTCTGGCTTTCGTTTATAGGCCTCTTTTAAAGCGTGAGTGAGAGCTGATACGCCATTGGGTTGATAGAGCGATAACTGGCGCCTTAACAGCGCCTTAGAATAGCGGTCTTTTTTAATGATCTCTTTTGTGTCATTACAATTAGAATAATAATGAGCATCTTCTGCACCAAAAACAATCACAGAGGGATTTAAATCACCAAGACGCTTATCTATTTCATTGTCTGTGACAATTTTCTTAATAAAGCGCCACTTTTCTTTTCCCTGCCAATTATCAAGGTTGCTAATAGAAGCATCAATCAGAACGACAACATTTTCATAATTTAAAAAACTCAATTTTTGTGCATCAAACTCCAGATCAAGAACGCTTAACCCTTTATTAACTTGAACCCAGTCACTCACTTTTACACCATTATCAAGCGTTGCCTGAACAGTGAGGTAAATTTCAGATTGAAACCATCGTGAAATGGGCAAAATAAAACTTTTATCTTCTATTGTAAAATCTGAAAAACTATTTCCATTTACAAAAAGGCTAACACCAGCAACAGCACGTCCTTTTGCCTGCTTGATATCAAAAGTCACGGCAGCATCACTTTTTGAAAAAGCGCCCATATGCGGTTCGAGAATAACAAGTTCAGGACTTTCCTCTTGCTTCATGAAATTAACTTTTTCTTCTAGCTTGCCACCTGCTGTCTGCGCAACAACGGTTAATGTATGATCACCTTCTGCCAAATCACTAATATCCAGTGAATGGTAAAATAAAACCTCTTGAGTTTTATAGAGAACATCTCCATCGATAAGATATGTCACTGATGTAACACCCTTTTGATCAGCAAATTGTGGCGTGATGAGAACAGGTAATGACGAGCGTACAGAATCACCTTTTAAAGGTGACAGGAGACTAAAAGAGGCTCCTTGAGAAATAGTCATTTGTATTTTATCATTAAAGATTTCTTCATTATTTCGATCATACAAACTAACTTTAAGAACATAATCACCTGTATTAAAATAATTCAGTGGTAATTGTATTTTTTCTGTCTTGGGATTCACAATATCAAGAAGAGCTTCATCCTGATAACCAACATAAAATCGTTTTATTTGTGATAACTGAGACAGCTCAAAAACAATGTTCTCTTGATTGGAATATGTTTTTGTTTTACGATCCCAGGTAATGATTTGATTTTTGGCCTCTAAGTTAAACGTAATGATATAATTACCTCGCTTATCATTAACATCAGGCTCTTCCTTAAAACTAAACTTCTTAATTTTAACACCATCGTTGAAAACAACAAGATCTTCTTTTTTTAAATTTCTAACGGGGTATTCAAATTTATCAACAACCTGTAATAAATATTGATTGTCCTTTTGCCCTTTTTTGAGCGTGAATTGATAGCGAGAACTTTTATCAATCCCAGCTTGAGCATGAAAGTTTTTCGTCTCAATACGAATGTTGTGATTCAATATTTCCATATCCACACCGCCCACATCGAGACTTTGTGGGAACACAAAATTCATAACATGAAAAACACGGTTATTCTGCATGACAGAAAAGTTAGTCACCATGAGCGCAAAAAGAAGAAAGGTCAGGCTACGCGCAAATCCTCTACGTATTTTAACAGAAGGCGCATGGCCATATGTAAAACCCATGAATAATAAAATAAATGCCATCAAAGGAATAAATACCTGCAAAGAAAGATACGTTGGTTGTAAATAATATGTTGGTATTTTACTGAGAACCCCTGAACCGAACAAAGACATCTCCAGATTGACGCCTTGCAAATGACAAAAAACCATCGGCGCTATACTTAATAATGACAACAGTCCAAGGAAAACACGCGACAACAAATTTCTGGCCACAACAAAAACACCCATAAAAAAGAGATAACCTAAAACACCAATATAGAATTCATGTAAAATCGAAATAAGGGGACTGCCATAAACAGAAAATATCTGGATGTCAGCTGTATCAAAAAATATCGCGAGATAACCAAAAAACAAAGACAAAATAGCTGTAGGTGCCGCAACAAGCCAACCTGGTGACAAGCGAAACAAGAGTGTTAATAATATGATAATGGCATCCATGCTCAAGAGAACAGTATAGGCAATACGCGTACCCTTGTGTGCATCAGCTGCTTGAAAGAGCTCAAAAAGAAAAAAATGAAGATACACGGCCAAACCAACTATGATAATACGCAATAAATAAAATAAGACTTTGTGAGCTGCTGTAGTGCTTGGCTGACACACCCAGACATCAACAAAACGCGTTAGAAACGAAGGAAGCTCTTTTTGAGAAGAACTTTTATCAAACCGCGACGTGATAAGTTTAGAAAAAAAGCGCGCCAAGGGTGTTTTTTTCTTTTCCAGTTTTTCCTGAATAATCTCATCATCTGTAGGCATTTCAATTTTAACTTCTGTTTTAGTATCTATATCAGATAAATCAAGCTTACCCACATCAATAGCCATCATCGTTGAATTAAGATCATCCTGGCCCTCTTGCGGGGCGTGCTCTGTTATATGAATATCTGGTTTTGTATTTTCGTCTGTCATCGATCCTTCCTAAATTTACTTTTATTCTTTCCTTTTCGCTTATACTCATATGTCGTTGTAAATACGAGATCATTTGTTCTGATATTATGCACTTGAAGCTCCGCCTTGTATACCTGCTGTTGCTTCTTTTCATCAATCTGCTCCATATAGGCGCGCACAGAACCCATTATGTAATAATCGGCTCCTGCTAAAACTCCTTTCTTACGTGTTTCTAAGGGATCGCCATAGTGCATGAGCTTGAAATCATTTTTCTGCATATCTAACGTGATCTCAATATTAGTGATCATGATATAATCTTTTACAATGAGCGCATTGGTAACGAGATCTGTAAATTCAACATCTGTCATACCCACTTCAGGACTCAAAACCTCTAAACGAGCAATACAAACCCTGTGAGCCAGTTCTTCATTTTTGGCAAAAAAAGCGTGATCGATTAATTTTGTCGTTATTTGACTAACAATTTTCTTGCGATGACCACTGCTAAGAGGTTTGATTTGATTGGCCCAAGCATCTGCTTTTTTGGATTTCCAGGCGTAAGTAGGTGAAACACTGCCTAATACAAGACCTAATGCGACTAGAATGACAACAATCTGTGTGCGTACGCTCAAATTCGTATTCCCCCTCTATTTTCGTGTACTACCTGGCTATCAATGTAATTTCTATCGATTTTTTAAAAAAAAACTTGTTTTTTCGCTTAAGAGTATCCATACAGAATATTGATATTTCTCGCAAGTTATCGTTATATAATGTGTTATTTATCTGACATTGAGTCGTTTTTAAGATTGAATCCAGGTAATTAAACGGTTTATAGGGATTTTCTATGGAAGATCAAAATCATAAGACAAAATCAACAAATGTTATTAATTTTAATACGGGTGAACCAACTCCAACCCTGAACACATCTTCAAGACTTGGTCAGTACAAACCCAATGAAGACCTCATGCAATCTACAGCTCGTGTTAAGAAACAGCGTGATGTGATTAAAGAGCGCATGCAAAAAATGGAGCTCGCAAAAGAACGAGTGACAAAAAATGTCTACGACAAAGTAAAGCGCGACTACAGTCTCCAGCTGCAAACAATCTCTGAATTGCTCAACGAAAAAAAAGAAGAATTAAAAAAAGAAGTTAAAGAACTTTATTTACGACGTGAAAAGATCACAATCGAGGCCAACCGCCATCGTGAAATATTAGAAGAAGCTGAATTTCGTTTATTCTTAGGTGAATTCTCGCAAAACCAGTTTCAAGAAGTTGAAAATTACGAAACAAAAGAAATTGAAAAATTAGAAACAGATTTATCACAACTCTGTCAATACATCCAAACACATGAAGAACTATTTGACCCTGAAGAAATGGGCATCACCATCCCCAAACCTCTTTCAGAAACAATGAGTTCACAAGATACTGTTACCGCACAAGGAACAGAAAACGAAAAAACACAAAAATTACAAACAAAATACATGAAGCCATTAGAACAGGAGCCGGAACGTAAACCTGAACCTGTTTCTGAACCTGAGCCTAAACCAATTGCTAAAAAAGAACCAGAACCAGAACCTGTCGCAAAAAAAGAACCTGAGGCTAAACCACAACCAAAAGAAGAACCAAAAGAAACGCAAGACGAAATCAGCTTTGATGCTAGTGAGTTTGAAGACTTGTTTCTTGATGATGATGACAGCACTCCTGACGTCGGCGACTCACAAACAGATATTTTATCACAAGAAAAAGTTGCTAAAGAGAAAAAACAAAGAAACGACAACCAAGATGACTACTTTAAAGACGAAAAAGTAAGTGAAACTTCTTTTAATATCGCTTCTGAAGATGCTCAAGAATACATCGACAACGTCAAAAATAATGATGTTGAAGATTCACCCACAGAATCTAGAATACAGGTACCCTCACTGAATAAAAAACCTGTAGCAGAAACAAAAAAAGAAGAAAAAATAGAAACACAAACCGAAGTTGAAGCGCCAACAAAGAAAGACAGTTTGGAATCTCTTGATGAGAATTCAATCAGCGACATCCTTAATTCATTGCCAACAGAAGACGCCCTCCCAGAAGAGGATAACAAGAGCCTTCCCCTGGAAGTCGAAAAACCAGATACCGGTTCTATGTTCTATCTCAAACTCATTGATGGAGAACATGAACAAAAAGAATTTCCTCTGAAAGACAACGTTGCCATCGGCCGTTCACCCTCCAGTGATATCATGTTAAAAGCACCAAAAGTATCGCGTCAACATGCTGCTATTAATATGTATAACAACCAATACATCATTATTGATTTAAAAAGTTCAAATGGTGTTTATGTTAATGGTACAAAAATTGATGAATGTGTCCTCAACCCAGGAGATGAAGTTTCTATTGGTGGCTACCGCTTCAAATTCACAGATAAGTTGGATTAATCCTTTCTCATGATATATCACAGAAGAAAAACGCATACTGTTTATGTGGGTCATGTCGGCGTTGGTGGCCAACACCCTATTCGTATTCAAAGCATGATTACAGCACCCTTAACGGACCCAACAAGTGCTGCTGCCGAAATCGAACAGCTGGCTCTGAGCGGTTGTGAAATTGTCCGCTTTACTGTTCCCACAAAAGAAGAGCTTAAAAACATCCCGCTCGTTCGTAAAATATTAAAAGAAAAAAATATCCGCGTACCTTTAGTAGCTGATATTCATTTTACACCATCTATTGCCTACGAAGTTGTCCCTTATGTTGAAAAAATTCGTATCAATCCCGGAAATTTTATCGACAAAAAACTTTTTCAAACCAAAACCTATAATCCAGAACTGTACAAAAAGGAACTCGCTAAAGTAGAAGAAAAATTTGTTCCCCTCATTGAAAGATGTCGTGAATATGGCGTTGCCCTACGCATTGGTACAAACCATGGCTCTCTCTCAGACAGAATAATGAGTCGTTTTGGCGATACACCAGAAGGCATGGTGGAATCCGCTCTTGAGTTTATCCAAATAGCTTATAACCAAAATTTCCATGACATCATCCTCTCCATGAAAGCGTCTAATATTATTGTCATGATCAATGCCTATCGTCTCTTAGCAAAAAAACTTGATGCCCAAGGCCTCAACTACCCTTTTCACCTAGGTGTTACAGAAGCTGGCAATGCAGAAGATGGCCGCATTAAATCCGCCGCAGGTATTGGTACCCTCCTCAATGAGGGCATTGGTGACACCATACGTGTTTCACTCACTGAAGATTCAGTTCATGAAATTCCTGTTGCCTATGCCATAGCCGCTCCCTACAACAAAATACAGGCCACCTCTTTTTTCACAGAGGACAATACAGGCTCTGACAAAAATAATTTTTCTGCACACTATGAAAGGCACAAAACAAGAGAAAGCAAGATAGGTAAACTTGCCTGGGGTCATAAGCATCCCGTTCGCGTGTGGACCCATGCCGCATCATTAAAAGAATACACTGAAGCCCTTGCCTTAATAAAACAAGACCCCTGTTTTGAAGGCATTGAACTCGGACCAAAACTTTTTTCCACATTTGCGGCCTCTCAGCACCATGACACAACAATTCCTTTAGCTATTTTTTCTGACGACTCTAAAATAATTAGCCAAGCATCATTTGCCGCAAAACGTGTTATTTTAATAAAAGACAACAAAAATAGCACACAAATCAATGTCCTGATTAACACACTCAAAAATGTAACAACGCACATAGAATTTTGCTTTGATAGTGCTTTCATCCAAACCAAGAATTTTTTAGAGCTCCTGTACAAAATACAAGAACAGTGCTGCAAAGCTTCTTTTGATGATTATTCATTCAGCATTCACACTCAGGAACCTGCGATAGACTATCCTCTGTTGTTACAAACATTAAATGACCTTCAGAATGATCATCCCATACATCTTCGTTACACGCAAAACACATTTCCCATGATCACTGATAGCAGCACCCAAATTGGCTCGCTACTTGTTGACGGCATAGGAGACAGCATACAGCTTGATGGCCCTTATGCGGCCACATTCAAATGTGATCTCAGTTATAGTTTACTTCAGGCCTGTCGCGTACGCATTTCCAAAACAGAATATATTACATGTCCCTCTTGTGGTCGCACGCAATTTGATTTGCAAAAGATTTGTGCCAAAATAAAAGCCAAAACAAACCACCTCAAAGGCGTTAAAATTGGTATCATGGGTTGCATTGTCAACGGTCCTGGCGAAATGGCGGATGCCGATTTTGGTTATGTGGGCATGGGGCAAGGCAAGGTAAGTCTCTATCAGGGACAAGACTGTGTGGAACGAAACATCCCTGAAGATTTGGCTTTAGACAAACTCATTAATCTCATTAAAGAGAATGGTTTGTGGACCGCTCCCACGGACCACGGACAACGGACAACTGACCACGAATAATATGTTACAAGAATTATACCAACTACTCTACTCAATTGATCCTGCTTTATATATAATCATTCTAGCCATGCTACCTCTCTTTGAGGCTCGCTATGCTGTGATTGTGGCTTATATCCTGCATAAGAAATTTGGCACACTCCCCTGGTACAATGCTCTTTTTCTCAGCATGATCGGTAATATCATTGTGGTCATCCCTATTCTCTATCTTTTACCCTGGATTGAAAAAGTCATGGGCAAGTGGTATTGGTCTCAAAAACTCCTCAATTTCTTTCTCAATAGAGCGAGAAAACGAAAAGACCTCATTGATAAGCATGGTTTTTGGGGATTAACTATTTTCGTCGCTGTTCCTTTACCTGTTACAGGAGCCTGGACAGGCACGCTCATGGCCTATTTATTTAATATTTCTAAAAAGAAAGCTATCTTAGCTCTTGTTGTTGGCGTGTTCATTGCTACAAGTTTTATGACACTAGCCTCTTATGGTGGAATTGAATTCCTGTCAGTCATTTTACCAAAGGTATCGCTTTAATTTGGGCCTATGGACCTAAGAACCTATGGACCTAGGGGATATAGTGGGTTGGGGTCGATGATAACTAATTTCTATTCTTTCTAAACGCGGCTATTTTTTTGCGCAAGAGACGCATGGCAAGATCATAGATAGGGTTTGGTAAAATGCGCGCAAGATAATTTAAAAAAAGCATTTGCCAGGGAAAATAGAGACGTGCCTTTTTTCGTCTAATGGCTTTAAAAATTAATTGCGCTGCTTTTTCTTTACTAACCAGCCAAGGCATTTTTCCATTTTCTTGTGTCATGGGTGTTGCCACATAACCGGGATGGACATCAGTGACCGTAATTTTAGAATCAATCAAATCTGTGCGCATAGACTCTAAAAATGTTGTTAATCCTGCCTTGGAAGCGGAATAAGCAGATACTTGAGGAATGCCTCGTACAGATGTCATGGAAGAAATACCCACAATATGACCATATCCTTGGGCCAGCATGAAATCTTTGGCAGCTTCAATTGTGGCAATCGCACCAAGTAAGTTTACATCAAAAATCTCTTTGGTTCCTTCCCACGTATTATGACTTTCAATCGTATTATACCCCACACCCGCATTAGCAATAACAAGATCAAGAGTATCAAAAGCACTTGCCACTTCTTTCACCTGTGCCATATGCTCTTCAAATTGAGTTACATCACTGACAACAACTTTTATTGTTATATTTACGTATTCCGTTTGTAAAAATTGAGCCCAATCAGCAAGCAGTTCCTCGCGGCGGGCCATTAAAATGAGATTATAGTTCTGTGCGGCTAACTCTGCAGCTAACGCCATACCTATGCCAGAGCTGGCGCCGGTTATGAGGGCTGTTTTTGCTTTTTTTCTCATGTTTTTTTGAATACTGAATATAAAAGAAAGGAACTCTGAATTTCGAAATACTTTTTTATTGGCAATTGACAATAAGCAATTTGCAATTTGCAATTGAAATTGCCGTTTGCCAATTGTCATTAGCTTATTGTCAATTATTTCATAATTCCTTTGTTCTGTATTCGATATTCGAAATTCAAGTTAAACAAGTATCGTCAACTCCGGTCCCACACTCAATTTAAATGTATCTGTTGCCGGGAGCATATCGCCATCAATGGTATAAGGAAGTGGTTCTTTTAAATAGATCTCCATCGTGTCGGCCGCCGCATCCACAATACTTGGTGATTTTGATTCTTTTCCATCGTGCAACGCCTTAACATGTGGGAGTAGCTCATGAGGTGACGCGCTAATGCCCATAGCACAAAACTTTTCATTTTGTTCGAGCATATGACGAAAGACATTAAACTCAAGACCGAGCTGTCTAATAGAACCGGAAAAAACAGCGGTGTAATTGGCAAAAGGCCATTTTTCGCCATTCACAAAAACATCGGCATCAAAACGTTTAAACATACGTTGCGCCACTGGCCCCTGAACAATGGATGAGAAAATTGACGTAATGAGTGTTTTGCCAGCAATAAAAGAATTAAGTGTAGGATTCTTATAGTATTCTTCCATGAAATTATAAATTACACCCATACCAAAAATACAGCCATAGGAATCATTGATTTTTGTTAAACGCAGTTTCTTTTTTTCAAATTTCTTATCCTCATGATACTTAATAAGTAAGTCAGACATGAGTTTTTCTGTATTTCCTACAATGCCCAACGTTGCCGCTATTGTATTGAGTGTCCCCCCTCTTAAGAAAGTAATTTTAGGAAGAGGTTTCTCGCCATACACTTTTAAGAATGTTGATATGGTACAATGAATCGTTCCATCACCACCAGAGATTGCCAAAACATCAATATCACGTGATTTAAAAGATTCAGCCACACGATGTAAGTCATCCATATCTTCTGTGGGACGACAACTGGCTTTATCACCAATAATAAACGACATATGATCGAGTTTATCAGGATTATTTTTATATTTTTTTGAAAAGGGATTTAAGATGACGCCGATACCGGACATATGCGTGCTAGCGTCTAGCGTGCTAGCGTCTAGCGTCTTTCAAAAGACATAAGACAAGCGACGTAAGACGATCATTAATACTTCGATTATAGATACGCAGATTGTAGATAAAACTAAAGTCTTTTCTGACCTCTTTTTACCTGCTTAAAGAAACATTCTATTACGAAAAAAGAAAAGAAATCAATAAAAACATGCCCTAACATATTGAAATCACGTAAACCTTTTTTGGCATGAAGTTTGCTTATAGACTAGGAGAGCTTTAAGTAACCCATCCCCACCCCAAGGGTTATTCTCGCGCCTGATCATAAGGGATATCCAAAACAAGTGGGTATCCCTTTTCTATCCATTCCTACGGAATGGAATTGAAAAATGAAAAATACATGAATGAAAATTGAAAATCGAAAATTAGCGCGCTAGGCGTTTGATAGATTCATCGGCGATGTAGCTAGCAACGTGAGAGGGTTTTGTGCCTGGGCCAAAGCCGGCATCAAAACCAAGCTCTTTAGCCAATTGGTGTGAGATACGTGGACCACCACAGATTTTAATAAGATTACTCGCCACTTCTTTTTCCTGCTCTAATTCTTGAATAAACTCTTTGAGAACATCAATGTGCTCATCACGCTGTGTCACGACACGTGAAATCAGAACAGCATCAGCCTGCAAAGCAACAATTTTTTCAATCAACTGTTTTGTGCTCACTTGCGCTCTTAAATTTATAGCCTGCATACTTGTATAACGTTCCAGGCCATAATCCCCCATATAACCCTTCATATTAAAAATCGCATCAATACCTACTGTATGGGCATCCGTTCCAATACAGGCACCAAGAACAACAAGCTTGCGACCAATTTTTTCTTTGATGAGTCCATTGACCTGTTCATAAGAATAGTTGGGGAAATCAAGTTTTGGCACTTCAATTTTTGTCAAATCAACAACCACGTCACTGCAGCCATAAACCACAAAAAACGTAAAACAAGGTCCCATGGCTTCTGTATAAATAACATTAACTTTTTGAAACCCCATTTTTTCGACAAGTGTTTGCGCTGCAATTTTTGCTTCCTCACAACACGGCATGGGAAGCGTAAAACTAAGCTGTATGGCGCCATCATCCCTATGATCACCATAGGCTTTAACTTCTGTTGGCATTTTTTCCTTTAAATCATCGTAACCCGTATAAGGTGCTCTTTTCGTATCATGACCTTTATTTCCACTACGATTATTTCCTCTATCTTGGTTGCCTCTATTAATCACGACGACCTCCTCTGTTTTGACCGGATAACATTAAATCTAAAAAGGGATTAAAATAACGACGTGATTTTTCAAAAACACCATCATAACCGCGCCCCCCTTCCTTTGTGCGAGAAATGTCAGCAAACATGCCACGCTCAATAGAATCAAGTAAACTTGTATTTGAAACCTGTTTAAGAAATTTATACGTGCGATCAAGAACCTGTCTCGCATGACGCATGATTTTACCATTGGCTGAAAAAACAAGTTCATCACTGAGTGATCGCGCTCCATGAAAAATATAACTCGCATTTTTTAAAGACCAAAAACGATCTTGTAAATGTGGATTGTGATTAGATTCAGTGGCCATGCCAAGCAATTGGATATCTTGATTTGTCATAACACCCACAAGATTATACATAGCATCCATCACATGGCTAAAGAAAATATCACCCGATTTATATTTTGTTGGTGGCATGTATTTAATGGGACATCGGGGGAAAACTTCTCGAACCAACTGTGCCATACCAATCTCTAAAGCAATACTATCTTCAATCGTGGGATTCATTTCAAAAGCATGTCCTAAACCAATTTGATCATCACGTAATCCAGCTTGTTTGGCAAAACTTTCGTTTATAAAATGACTTGAGAGAACTTGATGATGGTTATCAAAAGCATCAACAGTTGTGAGATAATTATCTTCACCTGTATTAATTGTAATGCCAGCACGAGCAATGATCACACGCGAAAAGAACTGATCAATCAGTGTTCTTTTCATATTGATGTCTCGAAACAAAATACCATACATGGCATCATTAAGAAGATAATCCAAACCTTCCATAGCACCTATGACCGCTATCTCCGGCATGCATAATCCAGAAGAATAATTACATAAGCGCACATATCGTTTTTCTTTTTTGGCCACTTCATCAAGAGCCGCGCGCATTATTTTGAAATTTTCTTGTGTCGCGTACGTGCCCCCAAAACCCTCTGTTGTGACACCATGAGGAACATAGTCAAGTAAACTTTGGGCTGTCGAACGAATAACAGCTATAATATCAGCTCCTTGCCGTACGCCTGCCACAGCATGCTTCACATCTTCATGAATATTACCTGTAGCCACAATGACATATTTTAAGGGTGTGCGCGCTGAAGAATACTTTTCCCTCATCTCTTCTTTTTTGTAACGCATTTTATCAATATGACGAATGGCACGATCTATCCAAGGCCTCAAAACAAGCAGAGCCTCTTCAGCACTTATTTCTTCCAGCTTATCAACATTCACTTCCCCCCGAATAAATTTTTCAGCTATTTTACTTTGATTCCAACGAGGATAACGTTTTTTTATTGCTGCCACAAACGTAGCCACACCATGATAAAGTCTTTTACGATCTAACTTTTCTGTAATAAGGTTGCACACAGGGTATGGCATGCCATCAGGTCCTTCCATAACGTCATCAAACCCAAGCAACCTCAGGACCGATCGTTCAATCGCTATAGTTGAGTGTCGATTAATGTAAACAAGCATGGGATGTGTTATATCACCGGCTAATTCACGACAGGAATCGATCATGTCACGATCTAAATTAAGTTTTGCCATTTTGTTCTCTTTCTTAAATGAGTGTTCTCGTCTTTTCTGTAAGCATGTTCTAACAAAGGACCTATGAAGAGGCAAGTCTCAAGGCTTATGAGAGTTTCTTCTTTGCTTTTTCAAGAGCTTCCAGCTTCATTTCCTTACGTTTATTTTCATCATGCCAATCTTGTTGGATGGACTCTGATAAGGTATCGATGGGATCAAAATAATAGAAAAACTGTCCTGGTTTCACACGGGGCGCTGTATAAACAGAAACCCCGGTTTCACGATTATAATACTCATAACTGTGGATACTGCGCTTACCACCACCACCCATAGCATCGACAACAAAAGTCGGTGTATTAAATCCCGCTGTTGATCCACGTACATATTTTTCAATATCTAATCCCCGTTGTAATGAGGTCCTTAAATCTTCAACGCCCATCACAAGATCGTGCATATAAACATAATACGAGTGTACATTTAAATAGCCCAGTCGCCGCGCTAAAAGAATCATGATCATTTCACTATCATTAACGCCACGCTGTAATACCGCTTGATTGCGCACCAGCACACCATCTTCGCAAAAACAATCAAGCGCCTGCTTGGTAATATTGGTTATTTCATTTGGATGACTGAAATGTGTGTGCACACACACTTCTTTATGTAATGAACGCCCTTTACGAACCATAGCCACAATCGTATTATACCATTTACGATCAGATAATATTTTCATGGGCATCACAGCGATACCCTTAGTCGCTATACGAATGCGTCTCACATGAGGAATGTCGAGAAGTGAAGAACAAATGAATTCTAGTTTGTCAGGTTTGAGCATATAAGCATCGCCACCACTCACAACAATATCTTCTAGTTCAGGGTGTTCTTTTATGTAGGCAAATATTTTTTCATAACGACTACGGTCTTGGGAAAACAAAACTTTTTCATAGTTTGTTGTATCTGTTCCTACAGCATAACTTCGTGTACAGTAACGACAATAAACGGGACAAATATTGAGAGCCAGAAAAAGAGCTTTATCCGCATAACGATGAGTAAACCCAGGAACAGGCGAGTCAGCTTGCTCATGCAAAGAATCCATTCTTAGCTCAGGATGATCGGGTAACATGGTCGAACGCAAAGGAATGAATTGTCTTCTTAAAGGATCTTCTAGCGGATTATTCCAATCAATCAAAGAAATCACATAAGGGGATACACGCACAGCCATAGGTGATTTTTGAAAACCCTTTTCGATATCATGGTAAGAATCTTTACTCACCACATCTTTTAATGTTGCTAACATTTGTGGCACACTCTTAATCGAGTTTTTTAATTGCCACATATGATCCATAAACTGGCGTTGTGGTACGTCTTTATAGGCAGGAATTGTTTCCCAAAATGTCCCTTCTTTGAGATTGCGATGGGCACATCCTGAAAGGTCTACTGATTTCTTTGAAAAT
>JAHJDR010000010.1 GCA_018812345.1 bacterium
ACTTCTTTCAAAAGAAAGTCCTGTTCTTGCAGCAAAATATTCTTTAAAACAAGGAATTATGGAATTAGGTCCTGCTGGTTTTTTGTTTGAAAAATATGTTGCCTCAATTCTTTCAGAGTACGGATACAAAACAAAAACTAATCAAATAATGAGAGGGGAGTCTCAAGTATCTCACGAGATAGATGTGCTTGCTTTTACAAAAGATGCTCATTATATTATTGAAGCAAAATATCACAACAATAGAGGAATTAAATCAGACGTTAAAGTTGTTATGTATATATTTGCCAGACTTTTAGATGTTGCACCCTACCAAAAAAAGAGAGAGCGGGGGACACAAATAAAACACAAAGCCTGGATTGTTACAAATACCAAATTTACTAAAAGTGCTATACAATATGCACAGCACAAAAACATTAAACTTACAGGATGGAAATATCCAAAAAAAGAAAGCTTAGAAAAGCTTATTGAAGCTAAATCCTTGTATCCCGTAACAGTGCTTCCTTCAGTTAATCGATACCTAAAAGAACAACTTTCATACCATAAGATATATTTTGCAAAAGATCTTGCTAAATTTAAACCATTACAATTTCAAAAAATGTTTGGTATTAAAGAAAAAATAGCAATAAATATACAAAAAGAAGCTGCAGCCCTATGCGAATAACACTTTTTTCTATTTTCTTCTTAGTGTTAATTCTTAGTGCTTTTTCAGCAAAAGCACAGGAAGAAATGGCTCCAGAAGAAATGCTTCCAATTCAGGCACCGCAAACCATTGAAGAAGCAGGGGAGTTTGGAATTGGAATATTAAAAGCTATTCCTGAAGCAATAAAAGAAGTATGGATAACTAAAGCTATGCCTTTGTGGGCTGGAATGTTGCAATGGGCAAAAAACTTGTGGGACTCTACAATATATTCTTTTGCAAAAGGAATATGGGATAAAGTTCTTTCATTTTTTGGACAAGAGATTGAAAAGCGTCAACCATATATAAAAGAAGAGCTTTTGAAAGAAAAAGAGGGATTAAAACAGGAACTAGAACAAAAAATCCCAGAATCTGGTAAAAGCTTATGGAATCGTATCAAGGGATTCTTGCCAAAGAATGAAACTAACTAGATGCTCATGGCCGGGGCAAAACCCCAAAATGCTGGCATACCACGACAAGGAGTGGGGGAGACCTTGTTTTAATGATAGAAAACTTTATGAATTTTTCTTACTTGATACATTCCAAGCTGGTTTAAGTTGGGAAATTATTTTACACAAAAGAAATAATTTTAAAAAAGCATTTTCAAACTTTAATACTGCAAAAATTGCACGATATAACAGGGGAGAGCAAAACCGGTTACTAAAGAATTCCGGGATTGTTCGAAACCGCAGAAAGATAGAAAGCGCCATAAGTAACGCCCAGAAAATTCTTGACATACAGAAAGAATATGGTTCCTTTGCAAAGTATCTATGGAGATTTACTAGGGGAAAGAGTATACAACACAATTACAAAAGCTTTAAACAAGTTCCCACTACCTCAAAAGAATCTATGGCCATGTCTAAGGATATGAGGGCTCGCGGACTTTGCTTTGTAGGGCCCACTACCTTATATGCCTTTATGCAAGGCATTGGTATGGTCAATGATCACCTAGTGTCTTGTTTTGCCTACCAAGAGGCTAAAAAGGCCTCCCTAAGGCGTTCTTAGACCCTTTTCTACCATTGACCCTTCACCTTTGATTAAAAGGTGAAGGGTTGACAGCTCCTTTAGGGAGGATTATGATTATAGTATAAGAATAGTCGCACAATGTAGGTTAAGCGACGTTTAAGCCTATATCCTACCCGGTATTACAAAAAAGTACTCCCCCATGCAAAAATCAAAAAAACCAATAATACAACATATAAAAGATTTTCTTGATTACTGCGAAGTAGAGCGCGGATTATCTTCACGTACACAAGAAAACTATTCGCATTATTTAAAAAAATTCACTACTTGGCTTACCTCTCATAACTACTCAAATCTTCTTGTCCATGAGCTTTCTGCCCAACATGTTTGGGATTATCGTCTTTATCTATCTAGAAACCAAGACAAAGGCAAAACACTATCTAAGTTAACTCAGAACTACTATTTAATAGCTCTCAGAGCCCTTTTAAGCTACTTTTTAGCAAAAGACATCCCTGGGCTTCCTTCAGACAAAATTACCTTACCAAAGGATGCAGATAAAGAAAAAACAATAAAGTTTTTAAATCTAGAACAAATAAAAAAACTGCTAGACGCCCCAGATACCACAAATCCTACGGGATTGCGAGATAAAGCAATCATTGAAGCTTTGTTTTCTACTGGGTTGCGCATAGCTGAACTGGTGGCTTTAAACAAAGAACAATTTGATTCAATATGGAACAAAGACGACTTTGAGCTTGGTATTATTGGCAAGGGTTCACGCCCTAGAACTGTAT
>JAHJDR010000087.1 GCA_018812345.1 bacterium
AGAACAAAAAGAATATTTTAAGGATATCGTATGAGAAAAGAATATAATTTTACAAAAGCAAATAAAAATCCTTATGCAAAACAACTCAAGCAACAAATTACCATTCGAATTGAAAAAGATACAATAAACTACTTTAAGCAACTCTCATCAGAAATCGGCATACCCTACCAAAACCTTATCAACCTCTATCTCAAAGAATGCGCTGTTTCTAAAAAGAAACTCAATTTTAAATGGGCATGATTTCTTTGGACACTTTTGTGTCCATTTTCTCACGTTTTTTGTAACTTACTATTTATTCTCTTTATAGAATGACATAGAAATCGCTGACATCACATGACTAACCATGAAAGGATTCTAATATGAACACAGCACTTTCTATGAGCACGTTTTTACAAAATGCGTCTGCCAGCTTTACAGCAGCCCAATCTCTTTTTTCCTTAGCCCAGCAATCGTGTGCCCTTTCAAAAGAACCCGGTCTCGATCCACAAGCAACACGTTTCTTTTTCACAGGCACTGAACCTGGTCGTTTTAGTCATGTTATTGCAGAAAATGTCACTCTGGCAAAAAACGCCGCTGCCAGGCTTGGTAAACCAGAATCCCCTATTGCTCAAATAGACACGCGTTTACGCATCGCAGGCGCCACAAAAGATGTTGTGCATGCACGTGTGGGGCATCAAGAACTTGCAGAGTTTCTTGATACAACACCTGGTGGTGATAGCCTTGTTGTTCTATCACAAGCATTAACACCTGAAATATGGACCTATATTGAACAACTCAGTTTTGATTTTAGTAGTGTCTTTGCCAATGGTTTTTCAATAATGCTTAATCCTGATCTTAGGGTCATGCTTCAATCAGTCAAAACTTATAAAGGAAAAATGCGCACCCCAACCTATTTACCTGCAGAACGTTTGGTTGCTATGGATGAAGGATCTCTTATTATACCTAAAATGTCTGTTGATTCTGCTGCATGGGAGCAAAGGACATTGTACCTTATTTCTTATATTCATGAACAATTCTTACATCCAGAAATCACACAAGAAGCTCCTGAAAACGTGATGCAGGCAATTAGGACCTTAGGTTCTGCCCTCGCGTATGGTGATTTAAGCCACGTCATCAGCATGCTCCAATCCTATTACTTAGAACTGCTGGGTCCAACAGTCCGCTCGATTGCGTTGGCGGAATAAAGAAGAGGTACATTATGTTTGGTACATCGCCTATAAATACCGTAAAAAATATATCATTAGTTGCATTGGGAAGCTGTTTTCTTGATGTAGCTCCCGGAAATTTTCGACCAAATCTGATGCCAACTGCCCATGCAGTGGTAGACAGCGTTGATCTTGGTCCTCCTGCTAAAAAAGCAGAACAACTCACAACTAAACCTATAAAAAATTCACACGCATTAGAATTATTATTGGGGTTAGGTGCATTAGGAGTTGCTGCTGGTATTGGTACTAGCTTGTGGAGAAGATCAAGAGATCATTCCCTTGTATCACAAGCAGAGGCTGCTTCACGATTAACACCCGAACGTAACCAACCCTTGCTATTACCACAAACACGCCAGGAACTACTCTTATGGCATGCTCGTTTTAGATCCGAATTTCTTCCAATTCTCATGCGTTTTGCAGAACAAAAACGACAAACTCTAAATCCTGATTTTCACATCAATCTCAATGATGATTCTCCAAGTAAACATGCCTATTATTTTGTTACACGAAAACACGGTTGTGTAAGAGTTCTTTATGATGAGTATAACAAAGTACTTCAATTAGATTTTGCCGAAGAAATGAACTTTCAAAATCCTTATGCATGCAATTTTCACCCTGTCTTTGTATCAGATACTCATAAGCTTAAACCAAAAGTTTTTGACAGAGATTTTTTTGCTTCTCATCTACCAAAACTATCAAGTTCTGAATTGTCTAAATTGATTGAAGGTAATGATCCTATATGGACAATCTACGTAGAAGCACAGGAACCAATTATAATCTTTTCTCCATTTGCTGATTTCCCATATGATGATGATGGCGGTTTTGGTGAGGAATAATACGTTCCCAATCTTCTACATCCCCACGAACCGCAGCGAAAAGTGGGTGGGGTTCTATTTTAGATATATTTCTAATTCGTATATATTGCTTTCGATCACGTTGCCATAGTTTCTTCTTCAAATGCGTTATTTCATACCTAAGTTGACCTTGAGTTACAGCTATTTGATTTGAGATTTTCTGTTTAGAAATCTTTTTTTCATCAAAACAATAGCCTCTGCGCCTGGCATCTTCTAAAACAACACCTAAATAAGCATTGATCATTGTAACAGGACGATCTGATTCTTTGAATCTTATGAGCTGAGGATGGTTTTTATAGCCTTTTGTTTTGCCTTGCAGCACTTTTAAGGCAAGCAATCCTTCCCGCCACAAAGCTACTAGACCTTTTGAATCGAGATATTTGGGATGTAGACTCCAGAGACGCATTAATTATTCCTGATCTTCAATCTTTTTTTTGTACTTTTTATACTTTTCTCTAGTCTCTTTTATAATGACATCGACTTCTTGATTTCTGTTCTCCCGTAACTCTTTCCGCATATCTTCAATGAAACTAACAAGCTTCATTTCTTCAACTTTCATTTCTTCTATGATGTTTTCTTTATTTTTTATATATCCCTGATTATGTCCTTTTTGGAAAGAAACATCTAGTTGTTTAACTTCTTCTTCGCTAAAGTGTTTTTTATATAATAGTATCATTTCTCTATATAGCTTCTGGTTAAGACTCTCTATATGCGATGTTACGAGCCTACCATCTTCTATTTGCACGACTTCAGGGATTCTACTCTGAAACAACCTGCGAAACCTTCTTTCACGCATTATTGTATGAAGCTTGAAATTAAATACTCTAAAATAAATATTCTTTTCATCAACTACTGTATTGTTTGTTGTTTTTACCTTGAACAAGTTTGCATTTTTGCTTGTTTTATAATCTTTTATCTTACCCTCAATTTCCTTTAAACACTGCTCAGTCCAATCTCCCAATAGCTTTTCATAGCTTTTAGCAAACGCTTGGTCATCTAGTATCCCATTATACTTTTTACCTACTTCAGATCTAATAAATGCTACCAATTCCTTTACGTACTCAAGCGAGTAATATTTCCTCATTATTTCTAAATGTCGCTTATTATAGTTATCGAGAACTGTCTTATGTTCTTTGGTTTTGATCTGCCAATACTCTTCAGGCATCACATCCTTAAATTCTTCTTTATACCGCGCAAGCTCTTTAGTACTGTATGTAAGATTATTCATAAAAGAAATATACTCCTTGACATATTTATCAAATTCAGCTGAACTTGTTGTTGTGTCAGCAAATACTGATGTCACAACAATCATCATCATTACAATGCTCGCTAAAAACAACTTTATCTTACTCATAAAAGCACCTCTCGCTCTATTTTTTCATTTTTCATTTATGTATTTATGTATTCTTCAATTCAAGAAACCTTTAGGTTTCTTGATCACTCCCACTCAATAGTAGCCGGCGGTTTAGACGACACATCATACACCACACGATTAATACCTTTAACCTCATTAATAATCCGACTGGAGATTTTTGATAAAAGAGAATGCGGCAAATCAATAAAATCAGCGGTCATGCCATCTACGGAATCCACACAACGAATGGCAGCCACATTTTCATATGTGCGTTCATCCCCCATCACCCCCACTGATTTCACGGGCAACAACACAACAAAGGCCTGCCATATTTTTCCATACCACCCTGCTTTAATGATTTCTTCAATGGCGATTTTATCGGCTAGTTGCAATAGGTTTACTTTTTCCTGTGTGATGGAGCCTAGTATGCGAACACCAAGCCCTGGACCGGGAAACGGATGACGCATGATCATGTCTTCAGACATACCCATCTGCCTTCCCAACTCACGCACCTCATCTTTAAAAAGCTCACGCAATGGTTCAATGAGTTTGAGTCCCATTTTTTTAGGAAGTCCGCCTACATTGTGATGGGATTTTATAACAACTGATGGCCCTTTAAAAGATACTGACTCGATGACATCAGGATACAAGGTTCCCTGTGCTAGGTATTTTGCTTTTTTGATTTGTTTGGCTTCTCTTGTAAAAACCTTAATAAATGTTCTGCCAATTATTTTTCTTTTCTTTTCAGGATCACTCACACCTTTGAGTGCTTTTAAGAATTCCTCACTCGCATCCACATACTTGAGTTTGAGTTTATAGTTCTTTCTAAATATCTCTTGAACAGTCTTTTCTTCTTTATAACGAAGCACACCATTATTAATAAAAATACATGTGAGCTGTTTACCAATGGCTTTATCCAAAAGCACAGCAGCCACTGAAGAATCCACACCGCCAGATAAACCAAGAATCACATGATCCTTACCCACTTTATTTCTAATCAGCTCACACTGATAATCAATAAAGTCATGCATATTCCAGTGGGCTTTAACTTTAGCTATCTTGAATAAAAAGTTCTTAAGAATCTTTTTCCCCTCTTTTGTATGATGCACCTCTGGATGAAACTGTAAAGCATAGATTCTTTTTATATCATTTGCGATAACAGCTTTAACTTTTTTTTCTGTCTCCCCGATAACCGAAAACCGATCACCGATAACCGACAAAGAATCTCCATGACTCATCCAAACCTGTGAATCCTTTTTCACTCCCTGCAAAAGCACATGCTTCTTTTTGATCTTAAGTTTAGCATGGCCGTATTCTCTTTCTTTAGCAGAAACAATTTTGCCACCCATGAGTTTGGTAATCAGCTGCATACCATAGCAAATACCTAAAATGTGCACACCTAAATCAAAAAGTCTCTTATCAATAGTTGGCGCATCTTTTTGCAACACACTGGCAGGGCCACCAGATAGAATAATAGCTTCAGAGCTAAATTCTTTTATTTTATCAAAAGGTTCTGTGCAGGGCCAGATTTCGCAATAGAC
>JAHJDR010000088.1 GCA_018812345.1 bacterium
CTCTTGCCGTAAAAGACAATAAATCGCGCCTCATCGTAGGCGGCGCTGTGTCTGTTGGTGATGATGGTTACAAAAGAGCCTGCGCACTTTATGACGCTGGTGTTGATGTCCTCGTTGTAGACTCTGCTCATGGTCATTCCCAAATGATTTTAGACGTTGTAAAAAAGATAAAACAAAATTTTAAAAACATACAAGTTGTTGCAGGTAATATTGCCACTGCTGAAGCCGCACGCGATCTCATTCGCGCCGGAGCTGATGCCATTAAAGTGGGCATTGGCCCTGGTTCTATTTGTACCACGCGTGTCATTGCAGGCATTGGTGTCCCACAAGTCTATGCTTTGCAAGCCTGTGCGAGCGTAGCTAGAAAAGCAAGCATCCCTGTTATTGCTGATGGCGGCATAAAATTTTCCGGTGACATTGTGAAAGCCTTAGCTGTTGGCGCCCAAACAGTTATGATTGGCTCGTTATTTGCGGGCACAGAAGAATCTCCAGGTGAAACTATTCTTTATCAAGGTCGCTCTTATAAAACGTATCGCGGCATGGGCTCTCTTGGTGCTATGAGTTCTGGTTCTAAAGATCGTTACTTTCAATCTGAAATCACGGAAACTAAAAAATTAGTTCCCGAAGGCATTGAAGGACGTGTGCCTTATCGTGGCCCCCTTGCCGATAGCCTCTACCAGCTCATGGGCGGTTTGCGCTCTGGTATGGGTTATGTGGGTGCAAAGACTATTAAAGAACTGCAAACCAAAGCCCGCTTTGTTCAAATTACAGCAGCAGGCTTAAAAGAATCTCATGTTCATGATGTTGTTGTTACAAAGGAAGCCCCTAATTATCGGATTGAGTAACTCACCTTTTATTTTGATCAAAGCTATTAAAAGTGTCATTAATAACGTATAAAGCGTGTATCGTGTATAGTTTATCGTTTATTGTGGAGAAATATTATGAATATTAAGAACAACATTACTGAACTCGTAGGCAACACACCGTTACTCAAGCTTAACAAAATTACAAAGGGCTTGCCAGCAACTGTGCTCGTTAAATTAGAATCTTTTAATCCGTGCTCTAGTGTCAAAGATCGTATTGGTTTAAACATGGTAGACGCTGCAGAAAAAGCTGGCAAACTAACAAAGAACACAACGCTTGTGGAACCCACAAGCGGTAATACAGGCATTGCTCTGGCCTTTGTGTGTGCCGCAAAAGGGTATAAACTCATCCTCACCATGCCAGACACGATGAGCCTTGAACGACGCAAACTCTTAAAAATATTCGGAGCTGAACTCATCCTCACTCCAGGCGCAAAAGGCATGAAAGGAGCTATTGAAAAAGCCACAGAACTCGTCGAAAATAATACTGATCACCTCATGCTCCAACAATTTGAAAATCCAGCAAACCCAGAAATCCACCGTCAAACAACAGCTATTGAAATTTTAGAAGATACAGATGGTAAAGTAGACATACTTGTTGCTGGCGTTGGCACTGGTGGCACTATTACAGGCGTTGCAGATGTCATAAAAAAACATAACCCCAACTTTAAAGCAATTGCTGTTGAGCCTGTTGAATCCCCAGTTCTCTCCGGCGGACAACCAGGGCCTCATAAAATTCAAGGCATTGGTGCTGGTTTTGTCCCTGCTGTACTCAACACAGATTTGATTGATGATATCATTCAGGTCACCCACCAAGATGCGGGCAATATGGCAAGACGATTGGCAACAGAAGAAGGTATTCTGGCTGGTATTTCATCAGGGGCTAATGTTTGGGCTGCCTTAGAGCTTGCTAAAAAAGAAGAAAACAAAGATAAAACCATTGTTACAATTATTTGTGACACAGGCGAGCGCTACTTAAGCACGTGGTTATTTGATGAAGAAAACAAATAAAAAACAAACATTACCAAAAAACTTAACAGACGTTGTCAACGAACTATGCAAACAACAGAAAAGTATTTTAGCCAAAGAGGCGTCTTGTTCCTGCTCCCACCCTCTGCCTTCTAGCGATACTGTTGAACACATAGTAACAGATCTTCGTTCTATTCTCTTCCCGTTTCATTTTGGTCTTAACGACTTTGGTCCTGATCGTCATGTTACAGAAATGCAAAGCAAACTCGAACGTTTGCAACCCCTTCTCAAAGAACAAATTCTGAGAGGGCTATGTTATGATTGTCGTGTTAATCAAAAAGGCGATCACAAAACATGTGAGACACAGTCAGACAAAATTACAAAACAATTTCTATATTTTCTTCCTAAAATAAAAGAGTTATTATCAAGCGATGTTTCTGCAGCCTACAATGGCGACCCTGCTGCGGCCTCTCTTGATGAAGCTGTTTTTTGTTATCCTGGCATACATGCCATGACCAACTACCGCTTAGCACATGAACTCTTTATTTTGAGCGTTCCCTTAATTCCTCGCATGATCACTGAACAAGCCCATAGCAAAACAGGCATTGATATCCACCCTGGGGCAACCATTGGAAATAACTTCTTTATTGATCATGGTACCGGTGTCGTCATTGGGGAAACATGCGTTATTGGTAATAATGTACGACTTTATCAGGGCGTTACTCTGGGCGCCAAAAGCTTTCCGCTCGATAGTGAAGGCAATCCTGTAAAAGGTGTCGCACGCCACCCCATTGTTGAAGATGATGTCATTATTTATTCAGAAGCCACAATACTTGGTCGTGTCACCATTGGCAAAGGATCAACCATAGGTGGCAATGTGTGGCTCACCCATAGCACACCTCCGGGCAGCCATGTCACTCAAGCCACAGCGCAAGAGGGCAAGTTTGATCAGGGGGGCGGGATTTAAAATATTTTTTTGAGAATAGTGGCTAATAATTCATACTGCTCAAAAGTATTATAGATTTGTGCTGAAAATCTGATGTACCGCCGGTTATGTGCTGGCCAAGGCATGATAGGAATTTCTATTCTGTGTTCTTCAAATAAGACTTTTGCTAAAGAATCGCGCTGGTTAACATCCATTATTTCTATTTCTGTTTGCTTTGGCATGATAAAACTGGCCATAGATCCTGCCATATGGTCTGGGCACGTAGGTTCCCATGATAATGTTTTCATGAAAAACTCACGTGCTTTTTTTGCCACGTTCTTATTGTGCTGCATTATCGCTGGCCACCCACCCTCAAAAATGTTTTGCATGGTTTCAATGGCTGTTTTCACGCATAAATAGGCAGTAGGATCATCAGTACCTGTCCAGTCAAAAAGGCTCTGAAATCTGTGATGGGATTCATTTTGACCGTAGGCATGACTAATCGTTAAGGGATAAATTCTATCCTGCCAATCTTTTCTCACATATAAAAAACCCGCTCCCTTAGGAGCACACAACCATTTGTGACAATTACCTGTGTAAAAAGAAGCTCCTAGCTTTTCTATTTCTAAAGGCAACATCCCTGGCGCATGTGCCCCATCGATCAAAACAGGAATATTTTTTGTTTCAATTTCTTTTACTAGTTTTTCAACAGGCAATACAATCGCTGTGGGACTTGTGACATGATCGAGAAGCACGAGCTTTGTTCTTCTTGTTACATGTTCTAACAACAAAGAAACAATGCTTTCTTCATCTTTGATGGGACAAGGCAAAGAAACAATATTAACTTTTATTTTTCTTTTACGGGCATGGTAATACACGGCTTGCAAACAAGCATTGTATGTGTGATCTGTTAAAAGAAGCTCATCACCGTCACTAAAGTCAAGAGAGGCTAAAACAGCATTTACGCCTGTTGTCGCATTGGGAACAAAAACAAGATCTGCTGAATCTGCTTTGACAAAATTTGCCAAAGCTTCTCGAGACTCATTTAAAAGAGCTGGTAAATGACGATCTAAAAACAAAACAGGATTTTTTTCCATTTCTTGACGAAGCCTGTTTTGTTCTTCAAGAACACGGATAGGGCAGGCTCCAAAAGAACCATGATTAAGAAAAACTATTTGGGAATCTAATGGCCAGTGTTGTGCAAAATTCATTTGGTCAATCGTTCAGCATTTTTTGTAATCACATTTTCGGCTTCCTGCATTATGTGATCAAAAAGATCTTTGATCAAGGGCACGTCATGCACAAGGCCAACCCCTTGCCCACAAGAAATCACACCTATATCAAGATTGCCTGTTTCATACATTTCTTTGGCTTTGGCCCCTGCTGCTGCTTGATAGATTTCTACAGGATCTGGTTCCCCGGCTTCTATTTCTAAAACACGCTGCGCCGCCTTATTATTATAAACGCGGTGTGTGCTATTAAGTGTGCGCATAATTAATACTGTATCTGTTTCTGAGGCACCCACTAAGGCTTTTTTAAGATTATCATGAATAGGACATTCTTGAGTGGCCATTATGCGTGTTCCTAAAACAACACCTTCAACACCTAAGGCTAAAAGCGCGGCAACGCCGCGGCCATCTGATACACCACCACCAGCAATGACGGGAACATCCACGGCATCCACAACACTGGGCGCCATAACAAGCGTACCAATGTCGAGCTTACCTGTAGCGCCACCATTTTCATAACCCACAACTTCAATAATATCAGCACCAAGACCGGCAGCTTTTATAGCGTAACGTACACCAGCACATTTATGCATCCAGATAATGCCCGCATCTTTAAAGATAGGCACGTATTCTGCAGGCGCGGCATGACCTGATGTTTCAATTATTTTCACACCTTCCTCAAGCATGATTTGAATATAGGCAAGTTGATCAGTGGGCATAAGAGCTGGAAAAAGATTTACATTAACCGCAAAAGGTTTTTCTGTAAGTTCTTGCGTCTTTCTAATTGCCGCGCGCAAGTCATCTTTCGTTTTATAAATAGCACTAGCCAAAATACCGAGCCCACCAGCATTTGAGCATGCTGCCACAAATTCGGGTGTCGTAATATTCATCATAGTACCAGCAATAAGCGGATACTTGATACCGAGTTTTTTGGTGATAATTGTTTGGATCATGAGAGGAGTTTTAACCATTTCTTACAAAAAATCACTAAGTTTTTTAACCCTTAAGCGTGAACATATACTTTGGCACATCCTCTTATTGCCGTAACCCTCTTTTAACAACCCATTCTGCTGGTTGCCATCCTGGTACGGCCTCATTTTCATGCATGTGATTGACAACAGCAAGAAGGTTGGCATCATCCTGCGGTTTTCCTAACATCTGTATTCCAACAGGTAACCCAAGTTCAGAAAAGCCAATAGGAACTGATGCCACAGGCACTCCCAAAATATTCCCAACAGTACCAAATGCCCCTAGTCCAACAGCAACAGGATACTCCTCACCATTAACCAAAACTGTTTTTGCATTTAGAGGTTCTTTAGGCGCCGCAGATATCGCTGAAGGCATGATGATATAATCATAATCATTTAATAATTGGTCTCGTATGTTAAACAAACCATCTCGCCGATGCATGAGCGCCATGTAATTGCTAAAAGAATCACCACTCAGATTTTCTAAAAGACCTTTGTAATACGCCCAGTCAGAGGCATGTTCTTTTAAACCAGACATGTATTTAAAAAAGAGCCTTCCCATAAAACCCATACTAGGCCCGACTTGTGCGGAAAAAAGCCCACCTGACACATACCATAACTCTTCAGCGAAGTTACTGTTAAGATGTTTATCATGAACGTTATATCCTAACTTAACTAATCTCTCCTTGAGTATCTCAAGTAGTTTTAGTGTGTCATCATCTGCTATGAGATCACCTAAACCACTTGTCACACCAATATTAATATCTTCAGGTTTTTTCTGTTGTCTGGCATTCAATGCAAGTTGTCGATTTTGATGAGGTGAATTATCATGACCAATGATAGAAGGTAAGGCTAAACTTAAGTCTCTGGGATGGCGTGCAAAAAGACCAGGCACAGCCATATGTCGTACTGTTTCTGTTCCTGGAAAATGTCCAGCACATGAAGCTAAAGCAGGACTAAGAGTTAAAGCATAAACACCACACCCATGTGCGGGAAGTTGAACAGATCCAGCAATACTGAAGCCAAGACCTAATGTTGCCATGCCTGTAGTAATTGCAGCAGCAACACCACCCGAAGAACCATAACATGTATGATCTAAATTGTAAGGGTTATGTGTTGTGCCAAAACCAGCACCACCTTTTGGTGAATTATGTGTTGTGAACGACGAAGATCTAGGAGGCAAATTTGTTATCATGCTCGGCAAAGCGCCTGATTCAAACAAACGCTGTACAATCGGAGCATTTCTTTCCGCTATAGCCCCATTTTTTTTTGTGCCTGCTTGTGTATCTGGAAACCCACTAACAGGCACACAGGCCTTAATAGCCGCAGGAACAGCATAAAGCGGCATTGATTCAACCAATGAAGGATTAGTGCTCTGAGAACTTCTTAATAATTGATGCAGGCTTGTATTGAAGTTATGAGCAATCACAGCATTCACACCAGGATTGACTCGATCAATTTGTTCTTGATGAGCTGCATGCAATTGTTCAATAGTCATTTGACCAGCAGCCATAAGTTGTGCTGTTTGAAAACCTGGCTGTAAAACAACAGGCATTTGACCTAACATTGTTGTCATAATGAATCCTTTTTTTGTTATGAAAAGTGAGGACATGTTTTTTGAGAGGAGAAACTATCCGTCACCCTAATACACCCTTAATAATACTGATTTTGGTATCGCAAAACAGATGATGAAGTTGCTAAAAAAATATATTTTTATTTTGCCTGACCAACCTCTTGTTATCATTGTTTTATTATATTCAAAACTATAAGGTGTCTTACAGGAGGTTTTTGGCAATCAATAACAATCCATTAATGAGAAGGATAGCGCTGGTCATGCGTTTGAAACGCTTTTCAGAGAGTTTTTTATGAAGGGAATGGCCAATAAAGACACCTAAAAGACTGAAAGGCAGAATAAAAAACCATGCCTTCATAATATCGTGAGTGAGTAATCCCATACCTAAAAAAGCAGGCAAACGAATCACACTCATGGCGAAAAATACAGACACACACATGGCACGAAACTCTCTTTTTGTGAGCTTTAATCCTTTTAAGTAAATGATCAATGGTGGTCCACCAATACCATAAACACTTCCCATGAGACCACTAAGCGAACCAAAAGGAATCTGCCATTTAGGGGATTTAAACTGCCACTTAATTTTATTTTCATAAGACAGAAAATAAATTGCTAAAGTAACAATAACCACACCCAGAAAAACCAAAGGCCATCTGCTGGGAACAACAGTTAAGAGATAAGAGCCCAAAATAATAAACGGTATTGTTAAAAGAATATAGAGATAGTTTTTCTTAAAGGAAAAATGTTTACGGTCTTTAATACAAATAAATATTTCTGTGGGAAAACAGACAAGAACAAACAAGGGCACAAATATTTCTAAGTGACCAAAAAAAAGTCCCAGCAAAGATATCGCAAACATACCAGAACCAAAA
>JAHJDR010000089.1 GCA_018812345.1 bacterium
CGTTCCATGAGAGAGCTTGAGTTAAACCTTAGTAAGCTTGGTTACAATCCAGAAAACATCCCACTTCTTATTCAATATAATAAACGCGATTGCCCTACAGCTGCCCGTATTGATGAACTCAGCAAGCTAATTAATAAGCGTGGTGTGCCTGAGTTTGAAACAGTTGCCAGTAAAGGCGAAGGTGTGCTCGAGTGTTTTGAAACTATTCTCAAAAATGTGATGCTCGATTTGAAACAAGCAGCGGCTTAGGGCGTGCTAGCGTCTAGCGTCTATAGTCTAGCGTTACAATCACGATAGACGATGGACGATAGACGATTGCACGCTAATGAGAGTGGCAGCAGCTTGTGTGTCCATTCTTTTTCTTTGCCAAATCATCAGGAATGTCTTCAGATATAATCTTTTTTGCCCAAGCTTGTGGTCCACAACGCAGAAGCGAAAAGGCATAAATCCCAAGCAGGAGAATGAGGAAAGCCATGCGAAAATCACTGTAATGCACATGGTCTTTAAGGACTAGTCCTTGAGGAATGTGAATGGTTAATAAATTAATCAGATAACCAATGCTGACAGAGGCAATCATGACAAGAAAAGCAAAGGCTATAGCTAATTTTCGACCATGCAGTTGTGCCAAAATGCCAAATGTTGTGATGTTGGTTGCTGGTCCTGTGAGCATAAAGGCAACAGCAGCACCGGGAGAAACACCATGATAGAGTAAGATCGCCACAAAGGGTGTAATGCCTGAAGCACACACGTAAATAGGCATACCCAAAAGAGCAAAGAGTGGCACTTGTAGGTAAGCTGGGATGGTATAAAAGACATTTGTTTCTTGTAAATAAGGTTGTATGGCGGCCGCAATGGCTAAGCCGAGAATAATCCAGGGAGCTGTATGGTCCACCATATCAGCTAAGCCAATCCACATACCGGTTTTTATTTTTCCCAACACAGTTTTTTTATCAAGATCCAATTCGCCATTACTGTCATCTTCTTGAGCTTTGTGGGTGTTTTTATCAGAGAAAAACACACCAATTGTGATGCCGACAAAGAGGGCAACAATAGCTGCTGCTACCAGGCGGATCGCTGTAAACTGTGGGCCCAAAAGAGGGATGGTGATTAATATGGCATCAAGGCCAAGTTCTGGTGTGGCGATAAAGAAGGTAATGCCGGCTGATAAGGGAATGCCTTTTTTCATGAGGCTGCGGTAAATGGGAACCACACCACAGGAACAAATGGGTAGTGGCAAACCAAAAAGAAGACCGCTAACAGCCTGTTTAACTTCACTTCCCTTATGCATCCAATTAATAGAAGATTGGGGCAGGAAGGTGTTAATCAGTCCAGAACAGATATACGCAATGACCAGGGCGGGGGCGCTGATCATGGCAAGATTCCAAAAGACAGCTGACTCATGGTGAGCATGCTCAAGTCCTGGAGGATTTTGAATAATAAAAATGAGGACAAAGCCCAAAATAGCACCAAAACCTGTTGCCCATTTGAAATGAAACTTTGCTTTCTTTGTTTCATGGGCGTGATCATGACATGAATGGGCTTCATGGGGATCGGCACGGTGAAACATGATGTGCAATAGAGAGCCTGCGACCAATGCTTCAAAAAAACCAAAAGGCTCGTGATTGATGACGTCTAAAAGATATGTGCCTGAGGAGACGCCAGCCGCAGTGGCAATGCACATGAGGAGTAATATAAGAATGGTTCTTTTGCTGCCATACAGGGGTTTTACGAGAGCCCAAATGGCCAGACCAACAGGAAGGCGATGAAGGAGAACGGCAAAGGGCAACATGCTTTGCGTATGTGTGGCATCCATTGAGTGGATGGCATAGGGATCAATCAGGGCAATGCCATCAATGAAAGCATGAACACACAAGCCGGTCAGAACAATGAATAAGGTGATACGGTGTATATTTTGGGCAGATTTCTTATAGAGACGCTCGAAAAAAGAGGGAAGGAAGAGCCCGATGAGAGCCATACCAATAGCCCAAAAACCAATGTCATGCACTGTGTGCGGTAAAATATGCATGGCAACCAGAAGCACGATAACAACAAGCGTAAAGCCATCAATAATATCACGAATAAAATGACTTCCCTTAAAAGCCGCGTTCACAAGAGGTCCTAAAAAGAGAACAACGAAGCTGGCAAGCATAAGGTAAAGAGGATGGGTAAAAAAAGTAGATGTAAACATGATAGGCTTTCGTCAAAAGTTTTATGTTATTTTATAGCAATAATAATTGAGATGCCACGATTTTGTTTTATAAGATCAATGACAAGTTTTATGTGATTTCTGAATGATTTCAAGTCTTATCAACTCTTTAGGAAAAATAACCGATAATAGGATTAGCGCGTATGAAACAGTACAAACAGGCCTTGTCTTATTTGTTAATAATTTCAACATGATGCATGTGATTTAAGGTGTGTTACGTAATAGAAAGCCCTGTTATGTAAAATAAGTAGTTGGTAAGGCTTCTTAAATAATGTAAACTAATAATAGTATTTATGTTTATTGCCTTGTGGGCAACAGGTAAAAAGAGATGCAAATATGAGAATAGATTTTAACAAGATTATTCCCCAAATGTCAGAATACATATTACCAATTTTGGTTATCAGTGTATTTGGCATGATCATTGTGCCCATGCCAACATGGCTTTTGGATATTCTTTTGGTGATCAACTTGAGTATGGGGATGTTGATTTTGCTGACAGCCATGTACATCAGTGATCCTCTTAAGATAGCATCTTTTCCCAGTATTCTCCTGATCACAACATTGTATCGATTATCACTGAATATTTCTTCCACGCGACTTATTCTGCTCAATGCAGATGCGGGTGAAGTTATTGATGCCTTTGGTAGTTTTGTGGCGGGTGGTAATATTGTTGTGGGTGCTATTCTCTTTCTCATCATTACAATTGTTAACTTTATTGTTATTGCCAAAGGTGCGGAGCGGGTTTCTGAAGTTGCCGCGCGTTTTACCTTGGATGCCATGCCTGGCAAACAGATGAGCATTGATGCGGATATGCGAGCGGGCAATATTACCATGGAACAAGCTCAAGAGAGACGTTCTGTTTTACAACGTGAATCACAAATGTTTGGTGCCATGGATGGTGCCATGAAGTTTGTAAAAGGGGATGCCATCGCTGGTATTGTTATTACTGTTATTAACGTTGTTGGTGGCTTAATCATAGGTGTTGTTTATAAGGATTTAGAATTAGCTGATGCCGCAAGGCGATATGCCATTTTGAGTATTGGTGATGGTCTTATTTCTATGTTACCAGCGTTTATTATATCGATATCAGCTGGTATTGTTGTGACGCGTGTTGGCAGTGACAAAAAAGATTCTAACTTAGGAAAAGATGTTATATCACAACTCACCAATTATCCCAAAGTGTTTGTCATTGGTGGTGTTGTGCTCGCAGCTCTTGCTGCTGTTCCTGGCTTGCCTTGGATTCCCTTTTTAGTTTTGTCTATTTCACTTTTTACCTTAGCCTTCTTTAAAATGCGCAAAAGAGTCGAACAAGTTAGAGAGATTATTCAAGAGCCTAGAGAAAAGAAGATCAAGAAAGCTGTTGAGAAACATGGGGATCAATTGCCCTTTATTTTACCCAGCCCGATTTCCATTGAAGTGGGTTCTGCTATTATTCCCTATGTGGATGATAGTCAGGATGGTGGGCGCTTTATTAATGAGCTTATTCCCTTGTTGCGCCATGGACTTTATTATGAGTTAGGCGTTAATTTTCCAGGCATTCAAGTACGGGGACAAACCATTGATATGGACTCTGAAGCATACATTATTAATATTAATGAAGTACCGGTAGCGCGTGGTAAGATTATGCAGAATAGTATTTTAGTGGGTGAGCCGTTAGAGCAATTAAAACTTTTTAACATTTAGGGAAAAGAAACCATTCATCCCATTGATGGTTCTATTGTAACCTGGGTGAATGAAGCTTTTCGAGAAGTTTGTGTGCAGGCAGGTTTTAGAATGTGGGATGTTTCAGAATATCTTATTCTACATTTATCCTATATTTTACGAAAACATGCGCATGAGTTCTTGGGTCTTCAAGAAGTACAGACCTTGCTCAATGAGTTAGAAAAAACACATCCTGCGCTTGTTAAAGAATTGGTGCCCAAAGTGATCACCGTTTTACAGCTCGCAGAAATTTTTCAGCGACTTGTTCAAGAAGAAGTGGCTATTCGTGATTTGAAAAACATTTTTTCCACACTGGCTCAATGGGCTGAGATTGAGCGCAACACCTTGGTGCTCACAGAGCACATTCGTTCTGGTTTAAAGCGTTATGTCACACATAAATATGCTGGACATGGGAATTCATTGGCTGTGTATTTGTTAGATCCGCATATTGAAGATTTGGTAAAAGATTCCATTAGAACAACGGAAAAGGGAAATTACTTGGCCCTTGATCCAGAAATCACACAAGAGTTGATTGAGGCTGTGGGCAAAGAAATTGCGTCTCATCCTTTTCCTCCTGGAGCAAAGCCCCCAGTGATTTTAACAACCTCTGAAATTAGGCGCTACTTTAGAAAAATTATTGAACTCGAATTCCCACAATTATCCGTATTGTCCTACCAAGAACTGGCAGAGAATTTACGTATTCAACCTATTGCGCGGGTTAATTTGCCTCGCTTGCAGGCTAGGAATGCATAATGCTTTGCATGGTTCAGGTTCAGGGAAAACTCCTTGAACCTTAACTTCTAACTTGAACCAGCCGCAGGCTTCATGCCTTGAACCTTCAACCTCCAACCTGAACTGTTTTCAAAAAACTTGTTTTTTAAAACCATAAAAAAACGCACCCTGCATTTCTACAAGGTGCGTTTTGAAATGAATATAATAACGCTAGACGATAGACGCTAGCTCGCTAGTACGCTAGCACGATCTAGCCCGCAGCTGCCGCAGCTTTCTCCTGTTCAATTTTTTTACCAATAGTTAAGTGATAGAAAATTAAACACACAGCACAGAACACAGATAGGCCAGCAAAAGTGAGCCACATTAAATCTGGTCGTTGTAAGTCACGAGCAAGCCAGCCATAAAGATTACCAGATAAGAGGCCACCAAAAAGGTTCCCTAAAGCATTACACCAGAAATAATAACCCATGTAGAGACCAACACGATCTTGTGGGGCAACGTTATGGGCGGTGTATTGCTTGGCTGTTGGAGACGCCATCATTTCGCCAAAAGAGAAAACAAGGATACCGATAATGACGAATATGGGATTAGCACCCCACAGGAAGAGAACAAAACTAACCGCTGTGAGTAAGATGCCTATAATGATCGTTACCAGAGTTTTTAATCTGTTCATGATCATAGAAATCATGACCTGAAAAACAATAATGCCAAAGGCGTTAATGTTAATAAATTGCTCTGGTTTTATAGAGCCATCTTTTTCTGCAAAGGCACTAATAAACCAACTCATGAATCCTTCTGGACAACCCACACCACGCATCCAAGCAACAATGGAGGCAAAGAATGGTTTCGTGTTACAGAAGTCACGAATGTATTCAGGTAACGTGATGAAAATTTGGTTAAAGGCAACCCAGAAAGATGAGAGCAAGAGCAAGAAAAGAAGGAAGCGTGCATTACCAATGCGCAAGCTCCATTCTCCTTTAATGCCTGCCATTCTCAAAATAAAATCAAGAAGCAGGTTAGCTCCAATCCAAACACCTGAATAGAGAAATACCTGTTGTGGTGCTAGCCACTTAGAACCCATTACAAGAATTGTGAGCAGCGTGAAAATCAAAACAAAAAAACGCGCATTACCCAAAACATCCATCATGTCTTGCATGACTTGTTTAAAGCTTCGGGCATTTACAGCGCCTTTTTGCGCTTCTGCTGAAGGTTCTTTATACAAGAAAAGTACGATAGGAATGTTTAAAGAAATCCAAATAGAAGAGGCTATGAAAACATAGTTCCAGCCGGTATTTCTAATCATGGCTGCAATGAAAGGCCCTAAAAGACCACCCATGTTCACCATCATGTAGAAAATACCAAAACCAATCATGCCATTTTCTTTGGTTGTTGTGCGCCCAATGGTGCCCGCAACGACAGGTTTAAAAATAGCAGCACCAACACCAACCATCATAAAGGCAGCAAAGAATGTGGGCATGGTTTTCATTTGACCAAGCAGGTAATAAGCAGGGGCCAAAATACAGTAGGCTATTAATAATGTTTTCTTATACCCATACCGATCGGCAAGAGCGCCGGTAAGAAAGGGTAAGAGATACACAAAGAAAGAAACAACACCTTGCAAGAGACCGCGATCTTCTGAGCTAAAGCCCAAACCACCGTCAAGAACTGAGCCTGTGATGTAAATGGAAGA
>JAHJDR010000011.1 GCA_018812345.1 bacterium
ACCACCTTTGAGCATGAGTTTTATTTCTAGAGTATCGAGTTCAGGATTAACATTTGTATCAGTGAGCTTACGAAAGAGTTGTTCTTTAGCTGTGATCATGGATGTCGTGCGGTCACCACCAATACCCACTCCTATAATTCCTGGGGCACAGCCAAGTCCTTGGGCATTATTTACCGCATTAATGATGATTTTATACACACCATTTAAGTCACGACCAGCACCTAATTTTGTATCTGGGAGCTTGTATTGTCCTGAGACGTTTTCACACCCACCACCTTTGAGCATGAGTTTTATTTGTATTTCATCCTTTTCCCATTCTTCAAAGTGGATGTAAGGGGCCAGTGTGCCAATATTATTTCCCGTATTTTTTCCCGTGAGGGAATGAACCGTATTTGGTCTCAAATAGGCTTTTTCAGTGGCCTCAATGGTCGCCTCTTCAATAAGCTGTGTTATTTGCCTTGTAGAAATGCCAACAGGGTAGTGCACATAATATATGTTTGTGCCCGTATCCTGGCAAATGGGTGTTGATTTTTCTTTTGAACTTTCAATATTTTTGAGAATCATGATAAAAACATTTTCAGCTCGCGAACATTTTTCTTCTGCATCCCGAGACTTTTTAATCGCTTCAATAATATCTTGAGGCAGATCTGTTGATGTGAGGCGAATAAGTTCAACTAAATTATCTTTAAAATCTTGTTTATTAAATTGAAGGGTCATTATTCGTAAAGTGCCAGAGTGCCTGGGTTCCAGGGTTCCAGAGTGAAATAGTAGTTCGGAACCTTATTTCTCTGGTACTCTGGTACTTCGGTACTCTGGAACCATTTGTATTTTATTCTATCGGTCCAGAAATAATATATACCAGATAATCGCAGTCTTCAAACATGATCTTTATTGGCCCTTAGAAAAAAAACAGTTATGCGACGAATGTCCGTCATGGTGCGCAATCCCGGAATTAGAAACCAAAGCTGGATTGCCCAGCCAGAGGCTGGCACGGCGCGCTCACTGCGTTTACTCGCATAGATGACGGCTATGGATCGAAATGAAAGTCTGTTAGAGAGGTTTTGTGGGTAGGGTGAAGTTAAATGTAGAGCCCTTGCCTAGTTCTGACAGGAGGCTAATTTGGCCGTCATATTTTTCCACAATGTGTTTCACGATGGCCAGTCCAAGGCCGGCGCCTTCGACATTGCCAGTAAAATCTTTTTCAATCTGGAAGAAGATATCAAATATTTTTGCATAAAACTCAGGGGGAATGCCAGCGCCATTATCTGTTACAGTAATTTCCATTCTATTTTGTTTAATGAGTTTGCCGACAATATTAATTTCAGTTATTTTTTTATCAGAAAACTTAATGGCATTTTCAATAAGATTGTTGAATACAAGATGCGCTGCAGTGTCACTCATGAAAACTGTTGTATTTTTAGGGAAGTCATATGACACTTTTGTGTTTTCATCTGTTTTAAATGGTTTAATGTATTTAAGCATCATTTCCATAACATGATTAAGATCAACAGCGATATCTTTTTCATTCATAAAACCACTGTCTATTGTTGTAAAACCAATAAGCTTATCAATTAGATTATAGAGTTTAAAAACATTACTATTTACTTTGCCCAGGGTGTCTTTTTGTTTTTCAGTTAGGTCACCTAAGAGCCCTTCTAGGACTATTTCTAATTGACCTGTCATCACAGTAATGGGTGTTCTGAGTTTATGGGAAATGAGGCCCAAGAAGTCTTGTTTGAGTTTTATTTCTATTTTATCATGCGTGATATTTTCAATAACAAGAACAATATTATTTACTTCTTTATCAGCATTGAAAATAGGTGACGAATGAACAGAAAGAAAGAGGGGGGGGAATTGCTTAGTTTCAGAACGTTCCAGGTCGAAGACAAAGTTTTTATTAAAAAAGTTTTCTGAAGAAATCTGGCGAGCCATTTTGTAGTTGTCATCAAGGTGTTTGATGAGATTAAAATCATATTTATACTCATTAATCATGAGGAGTTCTTTGGCTTTTTTATTGATTGTTGTGATATGAAAGTTCTTATCCAGGACAATCAGGCCATTGGACATGTTTTCAATGACGTATTCAAATTTTTCCTTTTCAACGAGTTTATTGCGCAATTGGCAAAGGCGCTTTACAGTTTCATGCATCATGTCTTGAGATTTCTCAGTATAGAAATTAAGGCGTTGGATCTCAAGCTGACTATAAATGTTTTCAGAATCTTTGTTTTGCATAAAGTCTCTTTTTTTATTCATCAAGGTCATCGAGGCCACATTTTAGGTTTCTCAGGGTTTGTATGCATGTGGGTAAAAAATCTTTGCTAATAATAGAGCCATGTTGTGGCAGGACAATGTCGGGAGCCACTTTTTCAAAGGCATCCATGACATGATTGAGGTGTTTTTGGCTAGGCATGTAATACCGATGAAAATCAATCATGTTTTTTTCATAGCCAGGCTGAGCGTATAAATTCCAATCTTGAGAAAATGCGGCAAATAGATCTGAAGAAAATAATACGTTATTTTTTGTGTCTAATGTGGCAAAGGCTGCGGGAAAATGACAAAAGGGTGTCATGATAAATTTAAAAACACGGCCACTTTTTAATGTTAATTCAAATTTATTTTTGTTGATGAGATAATAATCACTTTTTGTACCATAATATTTAATGAGAAAGGCAGCGCGTTCATGTGTGATGATTTTGAGATCTTTGGAATTAATCAGTTCTTCAACAAGGGGGAGGGAGGCACATAAGTCAGGATCTTGATGGTGACATATTATATATTTAATTTGATTGGGTTCAACGACACTGAGCACCTTGCTCATGACTGTGGGATAATCTGTAAAACTGCCGGGATCGACGAGTATAGCTTCGTCGTTATCTATAATGAGATAAGGATTGCAGTGGAATGATGCTTTTTGATCATAATAACCAACCCAATAGATATTCTCTGTGATTTCAATGGGTTCAACATATTCATAGTTTTGTTTATTAGTCATAAATGATCCTCAATAATATTAATGTTATGATGATATCATAGATATAAGATAAAATAAAATATATACCCCAAAAACAGAAAAGCCCAGAATCTTGCGAAACTGGGCTTTTATGCTCTGTCAACTATTTAAGGAAATTCGTCCTTCTAGAGTCTGTAAATTTTCATGGAGGGCGGTAATACTTTCATATCCCCATTCCCTCGTGCTGTTGGTTTCTCCACCTGGCTTAGTTGGAAACTAAGTCTAAGATGACCGCCTCAGCTTCAGGGATTTTTGCCTCCCATGATAATCGATAACTTTTGCCTCGTTGGACCTAAGACTTTGGTTATCTGTCCTCTTATAGGATTTCCATTTGGTCTTTGTGGTGTTTGTTTGAACATCTTAAGATCAGCTTCCCGATCTGCTCCTCTTATGGCCTTGTTCCTATCCTTAAGATTGAAGGGTAGTGCGTTGACCTTGAGAGTTTATTGATGCCCATTCTAGCACTTGCTTTTGACTTGTGCTCCCACTGGGACCTTTGTAACCGCTTACATATCTTTGTGTTTAATTAGACTGTCACCTCTGGTTCCGGACCCTCCGCGGGGAGCTAGATCTCACGACAAGCTCTCTTTATTTACCACGAATACGAAGTGATTCAATCTTCTTGCCTGACGGCACAAAGATGGAGTTCGGTCTCGTAAGTTTTGACACTTACGGTTCCTTAAATAATTGATAGATTGTAAAAGAGCAAAATTATAGCCATTTAAGGAAGGTTTGTCCTTCTAGAGTTTCTAAAGCCTCATGGAGGGGCGGTGGCACTTGTCATGCTCCCATTCCCTCGTGCTGTTGGTTTCTCCACCTAGCTTAGTTGGAAACTAAGTCTGAGATGACCGCCTCAGCTTCAGGGATTTTTGCCTCCCATGAGAATCGATAACTTTTGCCTCGTTGGATTTAAGACTTTGGTTATCTGTCCTCTTATAGGATTTCCATTTGGTCTTTATGGTTTTTACGAAGCCTTCTTAAAGCCAGCTTCCCGGCTTGCTCCTCTTGTGGCCTTGTGGATTCCCTCTCCGAAGAGTGGGGCTCTCACATGTGACCTTTAGAGTTTATTGAAGGCTTTGCTAGATTCTATGTTGCCACAGAATCTCCCATTTTGACCTTTGTGCCCGCTTATTTCTCGACTGTTCAAAAAGAGTGTCTACTTTGGTTCCGGACCCTCCACGGGGAGCTCGTCTTACGATGAGCCCGCTTTTATTGTTCCGCAGATTTAAGTTGATTCAATCTTTTTTCCTAGCGGCAATCAAGATACAGTTCAGGCTCTTAAACCGTGAGGTTTAAGATTCCTTAAATGACTATGAAGTTTTTAAAGAGCGAACCCCTTAAAAACTGAATCAACCGATTGAAAAAGGTTTGTCCTTCTAGAGTTTTTAACTTTCATGGAGGACGGTGGCACTTGTCATGCTCCCATTCCCTCGTGCTGTTGGTTTCTCCACCTAGCTTAGTTGGAAACTAAGTCTGAGATGACCGCCTCAGCTTCAGGGATTTGTGCCTCCCATGATAAATCGATAACTTTTGCCTCGTTGGACCTAAGACTTTGGTTATCTGTCCTCTTATAGGATTTCCATGTGGTCTTTGTGGTATTTGTTTAGACATCTTAATGCCAGCTTCCCGGCATGCTCCTCTTTTGGCCTTGTTCCTATCCTTAAGATTGAAGGGTAGTGCGTTGACCTTGAGAGTTTATTGATGCCCATTCTAGCACTTGCTTTTGGCGTGTGCTCCCACTGGGACCTTTGTGACCGCTTGTATCTTTACAGTTTAAATAAACTGTCAGCTCTGGTTCCGGATCCTCCACGGGGAGCTCGTCTCACGATGAGCCCGCTTTCGTTGGCCGCAGATTTGAGTTGATTCAATTTATTTTCCTAACGGCTTAAAGATATAGTCCAGTCTTCTTAAGTTTTAGCTTAAGATTTTCTCAATCAGTTGTTTCAGTTTTTAAAGAACATCTATCTCTAAAAAAACTCAACCAATTGTTTAAGGAAGGGGTGTTCCCCTAGAGTATCTAAACACTCATGGAGGACGGTGGTACTTATCGTACTCCCATTCCCTCGTGCTGTTGGTTGCTCCATCTGGCTTAGTTGGAACTAAGTCTAAGATGGCCGCCTCAGCTTCAGGGATTTGTGCCTCCCATGAGAATCGATAACTTTTGCCTTGTTGGACCAAAGACTTTGGTTATCTGTCCTCTTACGGAATTTCCAATGTGATCTTTATGGTTTTTACGTGGTCTTTTTAAAGCCAGCTTCCCGGCTTGCTCCTCTTATGGCCTTGTGGGGGATTCTATCCGAAGATAGTTTCGAGCACATGTGGTCTTTAGAGTGTCTCAAAGACTTAGCTAACCTAGGTGCGAGCACCTTGATTCCCATTATGATCTTTTTGTCCGCTTGCTTCTCTTCTATTTAAAAAGAATGTCATCCCAGGTTCCGGACCCTCCACGGGGAGCTTATTTTACAATAAGTTCGCTTGTGTTTGCCGCAGACTTAAGAGTTGATTCATTCGTTTTTCCTAACGGTAGGAAAGAAGTCGTTCGGACTCTCGAACTTGTTACAGTTCAAGATTCCTCAAACAATTGATTCAGTTTTTAAAGAGCGCTTCCCTTTCGGGCGTTCTTCAGTATAAAACGCATTTGCCCTGTCCGGTACAACTAAAAAAAAAAATAAATTTTTGCTATCTGATATTATTAAGGTTTTATTAGCAAAAAAAAATATCCACAGCTGTGGAAAAACCAACGCTTGTCGATGTGCCTTGTAACCTCATGAAATTAAAGCGTTACTAGAGATAAGTTTTTTAAAAAAATGAAAACTGTGGATAAAAGTAAAAAAA
>JAHJDR010000012.1 GCA_018812345.1 bacterium
CCTTATTACCCCCAAAAAAAAGCCCCACTGTGTGAGGCTTTTTTTATTGGTGTTGCCCGGGGCTTAAGCCCGGGTTATTTGGCAATTTCAATCGCAAATAGCTTATTGCCTATTGTCAATTGTCAATAATTTATAGGCACAACACCGTCATTGCTCCTGATTGACAATAGGCTAACGGCAAGAAGCTATCGGCAATTTTCATTAATTTATTTCAGCTTTGCTTTGCCGCGGGTGTAGAGCACTCTGTTGACCATGGTTGTGAAGGCGTTATTCATCTTGGTCTGTGTTTCTGTTCCTTCCAAAAGGCCTAAGGCGCGTGAGATGGCTTCATATGTGCATAGGTGGTGTGGCGTGGGACCATGTCGTAAATGATAGTTTGATGGTTCGCCTATGGGTAAAACCACCTTTTTCATTTTTGCTAATGCTGGTGTCCGTCTGATCATGCGTGCTGTCTGTCGCCAATTGCCATCAGGAACAAAAAGGCGAATAGGAGCTTTTAGCTCTTTAATAAGGTCAGGGCTGAGTATGTTGTTCTGGGTTAGTGGATATAAAAGCAGGTTTGTTTCCGTTTCTTCAGAAACATCGGATAGGTCTAAAGATTCTTTGTTCTTATGTCCGTGAAAACGAATGTCAGCATTTTGTAATATTTTAGGGATGAGGTGTGCTGTATTTGTTGTGATAGCATATTCTTTATAGTGCATGAGAACAGTCACTTTAATTTTGTTTTCGATTTTTATGAGCTGGTTACAGAAACAGAGGTTAATGTGCATACGACAGTGATGGCAGCGTTCAGGTATGTTGGGTAAGGGTGTGTTCATGGGCCTTATAATCCTTATAAGATCAATAAGGCCCATAAACAATACAAAAAGGAGAGAAGAGGGCTGCACGCCCTCTCATCATAATAGCTCTAACTTTGTTGTTAGAGGGCGTGCATGTAAAAAGATTGGTTTTGCTCCTCCCACACGGAGAGGCAGTATACGGCTCTTTCTAATTCAATCCATTCACTTTGACTTACGTAGCCACGTGGTTGTTCCACATTATCAATTTGAGCCTTAAACTCCAAAATAACTTCCAAGCTTTGCTGGAAGATTGTTAAAGAATTTTTGTGATTATGATAAACATGCGACAAGTAATTATTAAACTCGCGCAAAATTGTGGGACGCATTTCAATTGAAGCTCCCAAAACAAGGCTGCCTTTAAACTCAAGAAGACTAATCACAATCTCTTGTTCATTGGAAGACTGAACAAGCTTTTCTAGAGACTCAAGCATTTGTAGATCAATCTGAGATCCTTTGGCATACGTTGTTGTATGTGCCAGGTTTTCTTGATTGTACAAATTTCTTCCCGTGCCTGAAGTGCTCATAGAACCAGGATTATAGAGTATGTTTATAATGTCTTTTGTCATTTATGCTCCTGATTGTTGGCCAGCTTAAGTGACAGATATTTTCTTAATTGGCCTTTTTTTAGATGTGGTTCGCAGGTTGCTTGTCCTGCCTATTTATAGAAGCAATTACAATGCCAAGTATGAGGGAAAAAAGGAGGCGCTAAGTACTTGTTTTTATAGTTGTGTGAGGAGGGGAAAAGGTTATCCACAGTCAAAAAACACAACACTTTTCTCACTTTAGGAAAGATCGTTTTTCATATTGAGAGGAAAACTTCTAAATATCAATAAAATCAACAGGCTATATATCGCCGCGCTACGCCATAAAACGCGCGATTTTAGCAACTTTTTAGTGCCAGGACCGATAATAGATCGTAAGGAACTTTGAGGTTTACATGGTCGATAAAGCACAACAAGCTAAATCAGTCATATTCCCTGTTTATGAAGGGGCAGGTCTTGCCTATGATATTGCGCGTTTTAGTGTGGAATATAATCAGGACAAGAAATGGACAGATTTAACTCTTCCTCCCATGAATCTAGCGCGCCCTGAGCATGAACTGGCACCTGAAGCAGCTGCTGTCGGGGCTTTTTTAGAGCTCTCACAGATGGGGCTACGTGGTGTAATGCGACCAACCTATGTTTTTAATCCCCCTAAATTATATTCTGATAATGAGGTAACAACCAGAGATTATCCTCAGCTTCAAACAGGCATGTTTAATCGCCTCACAGGCTCATTGGGTACGGATTGGATGGTTAGACAGGCCCTTGGTAATACCTACATGTATAACCGAGCAGAGTTTAGTGATGAGCCCTTTAATTCTTCCATGGCCTATGCGTACGGGGCGATGTTCTATCTCAACGCCATTTCAACGCCTTTAGAAATGCAGGCTACACAAAATATTGGCAATAAAGGGGTGGGGTGTACAGACGGCGCGATTAATGACATTAAAGGTCTTTTTAATTTTGAGACTTATGAAGAAGCGCAAGAGTTTTGTAATGCAGAGCAACCTGTTAATGGCGGACAAGATTTGGCAACCTACGATGATGAATATACTCAAGAAGAATGGGATGCCTTAAATGCTGAATGGGAAAATAAATTTTTAGAACTATCTGCTGTAAATCGTTCTCTCTATACTTTTGGACAAGGTTCGCGTTTAACCACAATGATAAATTCTTCTCTGGGTGGTTTTCAGGCCTTGGAATTATATGATGGCAGACCCTCTGCTGGCACAATAGCCTTTGCTATTAGTGTACCCATAACACAATTTGCTTTGGCCCATAAAAGGGCAAAAGAACAAGGTGAACCGCGCAATGCTGAGGGTAAAATTGTGCCCATGAGCACGGAAAATGCGGTGTTGACTTTATCGGCTCATACGCTTGGTGGTTTACAAGCAAGTTTTATTGAAGACAAAGAAGTTTTACGAGCCGTTGGCGCCATGAATGGCATGGCTATTGATTGGTATAGTCCGCAAGTACACAGACAATTATATGCGGTATCTCTTGATACGGGTGCGTCTCAAGTGGCACCATTAATTAATGTTGTGATGCCTGTTTTAGAAGGCGGCCAGCATTTAAGCGGTGGTTTTCGATATGGCGCAGCTCTTGACGATGCCTCTACACCTGGTGAAAAAGTCATGCTGCATGGAACGGCTGCACTTTATGGTGGTATTTATCTTGGTCGTACAATTGAAGCGGGGCAAGCAGAGCCACAAGTGTGGGCTAATTTTGGTATAAATACAGGCGTTTTTGGCGTCAGTACTTTAGTTGGTTATTTAACACGTAATACACCTTTTGGTCGTGTGATGAATGGTGAGCTTGTAGGAGATAGGCCAGGCGGCTTAGCTTCTTTACGTATAACAGGTGGTCCAAATGGTACGACAGGTCTTGGAATAGCAGGAGAATTTTAATGAGTCTCACGTCGCTCGTCTCACGTCTCACGTAAATTAACGCTAGACGATAGACGCTAGACGCTAGACAAAACAACAATGATACGACGGCTAAGCAAATACATAATCGCACTTATCGCTTTTCTACTCATTTTCGCTAGTTGTGCTTCCGAAAATCAAGCCATAGATCTTGCTGAAATTGCAGACAATGATTCTAATACAGGTGATGGTGGTTCCTTTTATCCTGATGCAAGTGGCTCAACCAATATTTGCGATGAAGATGAAGATGGGAATTGTATTGATGAAGCGACGATTAGTTCTATCATGCTGAACAATCAACAGCTTGATTATAATATGAGCGAGCTTGATGATATTGAGTGTCAGTCGCTAGGACTTCCTTCAGGTGTTTCTTTTGAAGCAGAAATAGATCAAGATAATACAAGTCTTGTTGACGGTATTTACCAATTTACAGTCATGAATGCGAGTGGTGGTTATTCTGAAGGCCGTGTAACAGGTGCTGGAGATATTACAATTTGTTACATGCGTTCCAGCATTGGAACACATTCTGGACAAGTGAAAATTCTTCTCAATGCGAGCAGCGTTTCATCTTCTGCCTATGCGTACATAATAAAAACATCAGGACAAACACTCGCCCCTCTTTTTACCATAACAAATCCCACTGAAGGGTTGATTATAGATAAGCGAGATGGGCATCATGAGGGTGTTGACAGTGCTGAAGGAGATTATTTATTAACCGTAACAGGAACAGTTAATCTTGATTTGCAAACCATTTTTGAAAAGGGATTAAATACAGACCTTTATATCGAAGCTGATGGTGTTAAATATAAGACAAGCTTTAGTGAGAGTGGTAGCTTTTCAAAACAAGTGGGTGTGCCACAGGTTGAGGGTATTTATGCGGTTAAAGTTTCTCTTAATACAAACAGAGATAGTGTTTTAGCAAAAACAATTAATGTTGTTGTGGCAGGTGCTCCTGATTTAGAAATTGAAGTACGCGATGTTTCAGAAACAGAAATTGACACAACAGCGCCAACAGATCTTCCTTATCTTATTGTTGGGCTGCGCATTTCAAATTTAGCGACATCTGGATCAAGTGAAACAGACATGCCTGTGGTCTTGTCTGATATTGCCTTTAATGGCGAAGAGCTTTATCCAAATACATCTATTTGGTATGATGAAAGTTGGTCTTGGTGCGAGTCTAAAGAACTAACATCAGAAGACACAAAAGGATTTACAGGCGTAAACACCTTATGCATTCCTCTTGATCATATAACAGAGCTTCAAGATGGTGTTAATACGATTACCGCAAAAGCAACCAATGTGCTTGGTGAAAGCTCTGTAAGCTACACACTGATCATTGATAATGATAAGCCTATTATAACGGTTACGAGCCCAGGTCAAAATCAGCTTTATGCTCCTGGGCAAACAAAAATTACAGTTTCAGGAAAAGTTAAATATTTTGCACCACTTGATTCGAGTCTTGCCTCCTCTAAACCAACGCCTGCAAGTGGTGATGTGGGCAGTTATTGTCAGCCCACAGAAGAAGATGATTCAGATTGTCCGGCGTCGAGTGTTAAAATGTGGTTTAACGTTTCAACCAGTGATGACAACTATCCTATCTATATATATCCGGATTACGCTGATAGCTATTCCACTGTTTCCCAAGCAGAACAAGAAGCCTATATGGATAGTGAAAGTGGGCAGCATGGCAATTGTTATACACAGCAAACAACCGAAGAAAATGATGATGGCTCAGAAACTATTGAAGAAAACATAGTTTGTGATGTGCCAGAAGGAAATTTTAAATTAACGCTGACAGTACCTTCCCTAGATCACCACGCCCATATTAATCTTTATACGAATGTTTTAGAATTGCAGGCAGAAAGTGTGAAAGGACATAGAACAATTGAGGTTGTGACCTTTCAGGTTGGTGAAACAAGCTCACATAAGAGAAGTTTTAAATTGGGCCAAACAGCGCGAACATCAACATTAACCTCAGGTCAGCTGGGTCTTGTAGAAACGTCTTGTGGTGTGACAGAAGAGGTTTGTGTTAACCGAGCACCTGTGATGCTCAATGTTTCTGAAGGCCTTATTAGTCGTGATTCAGTTGAAGGGGCTAAGATATTAAAAGTTGTGGAACATTACCTTAATGAAAATCTTAGTTTTGCAGACGTGGCAAATGGTTGGATGAACTGGCCAAAAGATGATGACGATAACATTGCTCTTGAAGAAGATTTTCAGAAACAATGGTTGGAATCTAGCGAGAGTGATGGCGTACGCTATGATGATTTTAAAGATTTACCACCTGCTTGGAAAAAAAAGTTTATTCAACAAGCTTTGCATAGCAATGTTATGGCCATGAAGTTTTGGGCCTGGGTTCGCTACATTGATTACTTACAGGATTCTGAGGATTCAGATTGTGATATCCATCCTGAACAATGCTATTTTGAGCGAGAAGGCAACCCAGAAGATGACTACAATGTTGCTCTAGATAAGTGTGGTGAAGTGATTACCTCGTCTTTTGTGCCTATTGGTGATTTTATTCGCGTGGCAGAAACATTTAAAGACTATGACACAGATCGCATACGCTTGTGGCCAGAATGGCCAGATATTGCGGGCACGGATTTTGAGTATAATGATTTTGTATCTGGCAAATGGCTTGTTCAAAGTTTGAACCTAAAAGCAAATGGTTATGTGGATGCTGATGTGTGCATTGTTCCTGATGATGAAGCTCTTTATGATTCTTATCTTCTCAATGGGTGTGATGCGAATGTTGATAGTGCTGATGTGCCAGCTTTTTGGGGCCATTTTGTTTCTTACAATCTTGTAGAGGGTGGGCTTCTTGGTGAAAACAATGCCTTGCCCATTAATGATGAAACGATTCCCATGGTATGGTCTGTTGGTAAGATTCGATTAACATTTGAAGATGTTATTCAGGTAACAAAAGAAAAAATTGGTGATGTTTGGGCAAATAAAATTAATATTTTTGAAGATAAAATTAATATTGTTCAATGGGACGAGTTGGAAGATTTGTTTAAAGCAGGTGTGATGCACGCGCAAACCATTCAAGTAGAGCCTTTTTCTAACTGCCCAGCCTATTATGCCCAAAAGCACCCAGGCTATGAAATTCCCTTTGGTTGCTCAAATAGTGAAATGTCCAACTACCCCTTTGTGTTAGAGTTGAACTCAACAAAAGGACAGGACGTATATATAGGACTAATGGATAATGGTGCGAGTTCCTATATGTTGGGTGTGGTTTGGCAAGGTGTGATAGAAACCTTTAAGAAAATGGTTGGCTGCATGGATACTGAAATGGTTAACCCCATGATCTCTTCTCATTATGATTATCCTGAGTGGGTATGGGAAGGTGGCGCCATGTCTTTAGATTTTGAATGGGAAGAATTTAATTTTGGTGCGAACATTGAAAATAGTGATCTGAATATTTTTGATGGTGGTATTACAGCGAGAGTGCCTTTAAGTCTCGGTGTTGATGGTGTGCCCATGACATCATTCATAAATATGATAAGCTCACCCACTGGATTCAATTTGGGACAAACATCTAAGCTTGGCAGTTTCAGAACAGCAACAGAAGCGCATACCAAAGGACATCTTGTGCGTTCCCAACAAAACAATTATTTAGAAGGGTATCCCTTAACAAGTGATAGCCCTCAAACAGAGGCTTTTCTGGGGTTGTCCATTAATATAGAAGAAATTGTTAATGCCGCTTCATATTTAATTTTCAAAAAAGGTCCCCTATCACTTCTAGAAACCTTTGAAGTGGAAGAGTTAGAAAAAAACACAAACTGGAGTTTGGGTGTTGATAAGGTAATACTCGGTCGTTTTGATATTTGTAATATAGCGGGCCTGATTGGTTCTGAATTAGCACCATCTCTTTTATTTGCTACAACTCAATCTTTATTTAATGAATCATCGCTACACTTAGATGTTATTTTAGATCCTGATTATCCCGTAACACTTTCCTTAAATCCCATTGAGGGTGCTGGCAGCAACGCTACAGAAATTCAATTGGGTGTGTCCAACTTACAAATTGGTATCAAAGAACTTGTGGCTTATACACGTAATGGCGACGTTCAGGCTAATGTCTATGAAAACCCCAAAGATCAGGAAGAGCTATTGCGTCTTCGTCTCGATGGAGTGATCAAGGTGAGGGTTGTTTATTACAAAGAGCTCAGACAGATTCACGTATACTTACCAGGTTTTACAGAGCAAAACGTTCATGTTAGCATTGTTCCCGGACGTGGTGGGCCAACGTATGATGATGTGAATGTGGTAACAGATGTGCTCAATGGTGTGATCGCAGCTGTTTTTGATAAAATGGGCAAAGACATCTATGAGGATTTTGATGATGATGGCAATCTTGATCCTACTATTGCCAACCCAACACTTGTGGTGACGCTAAAAGGTAATGATGAATATGGTCCGGGCACATTTAATGTTGCCAGCTTAGAAGACTTTGAATTTGAATTAAAAGTTGAAGCTGCCGAAAACGCTTCTTGTGGCGATGATATTCCTTATTATTCAGAAGAAGTAGATTATCCACAAAGACCAGATATGTTTAACAATTCTAAAACGAAAAATGTAGGTAGTTCTGTGCTCAAATCTTCGAGCAAGCTCCCTCAGCTGACAGGTGATTTGCAGCCAATTAGTCTGGATCTTAGTAAGGACTATACAATACATATGTGGAACGATCCCTGTAAGTTTCTCTATCCTGGAAAGTTAGTTAAAGAAGAAGATGGCACGTTTACTAGAGAAGAAGATGTTTTAAGAGAAACGCTTTGTGATTTTGGAATCAAAGATGTTGTGATCGATCCTGTGATCGAGTTTGATAATGATGAAGGTTATATTCATGTTTCAGCTGACTTGTTTATTGAGTTGGAGAATTGGCTTATAGATGACTAAAGACTAAAGTCCAAAGACTAAAGTTGGAGATGTTGTTATGTCGAAATTTTAACGTTTTGAAGATATTGAAAGCTGGAAAAAAGCAAGAGAGCTTAATAAAAAAATATATGAATTAACTAATACTGAAAGATTTAATAAGGATTTTGGATTTAAAGACCAAATTAGAAGAGCTTCATTATCTATAAGCAGTAATATTGCAGAGGGTTTTGAAAGAGGTGGAGACAAGGAATTTTTCCAATGCTTGTCCATAGCTAAAGGTTCTTGTGGAGAAGTTAGGTCGCAGCTGTATTTAGCCTATGATATTAAGTATGTTTCTAAAGAAGAAGCTGAAATGTTATTAGAAGAGGCTTCTGAGATTAGTAAAATGATAAATGGATTAATGAAATATTTAAGGAGTTCAGAATTTACAGGAAAAAAATACAAATGACTCAATTAAGAAAAAATAATACCCTCTTTGTATTAAAACTAACTTTAGTCTTTAGTCTTTGGTCTTTAGTCTTTACAAGTTGTTCCACATTCTACGGTGGTACAACGAGTTCTGAGGGGGATATGAGTGTTTCAGCCTCTCCGACCGAGATAGCTATTAGTGGTGATGCGGGTACAACCAGTCATCGCACAATTACGTTTTCTAATGCGTCAGACCAGAGTTTTGAAATTCATAATATGGCTTTTGTAGATAATGATTGTGGGGCCTATTCTGTTTATAATGTGCTCGATGAAGCCAATAATGTTCTCTATCAAACAGGTAATCCTATTTCTATTAGCGTTGTTTCTGGGGCAAGCATTAGTATTAATCTGCAATTTAGCCCCACATCTTGTAAAACAACATAATACACAACAACATTTATTATTTATTATATGATGGGGGAAACTGAGCTGTCTGACGCGGTTTCTTTGTTCACAACAGTTACAGATAATGCGCCTGATGCTGTTGTGTGTGATGAGGTTTCCAGAAGTTATTATGACGAATATGATAACCCCACAGAACGATCTCTGCCCGTTCTAGCTGATGGCAAGTCATACTATTTAAGAATTGATAAACTAAGCGCGTACATTCAAACAACAGGTGCTTTTGCTGCTTACGCGACTCAGGTAAGCACGCACTTGTATTTAGATGTGATTCCCGAAGCTGATCGCTACCAGCCTGTTTACTTGCCCTTTACAACAGATGAATCTGGCAATGTGACAGTAGCTGAAATTGATGCCTGTTCTGGTTTTGGAATGCCAACACCAATAACAGACACATTCTTTTTAGCCGCACCTGTTGCTGTGAATACAGCCGAGGCTTTTATAGGTTCAATTGATCGCGCGGAAACCCCTGGTCGCTTTTCTGTTCCCAATATTGTGCTCAGGATGTCTTCTTATATAAATAACTCTAATTCCCTTTTGCAAAGTACAGAGGGCTATTTTGATGTTAATATTAATGTGGCCAGCCTCACGTCAGGGGAAACAGCTTCAAATGATTTTTTGCTAGATGTGCCTGCAGATACAGATGATGATGGTGAACCTTTGCTCAATATTGTAGATGATAAGCTTGTGGGCAAAGATATAAGACATGGCACTGTGACTCTGGTTGGTATTGGCGAGTTTATTCAAGATGATAACACAAAGCTTTCTAACGAAGCTGTGTCTGCGATTATTGATAATGAATCCTATCTGTTTATTCAGATTGAAGGCGTTGTGACGCAGGAGATTGATTAGTTATTCGTTGCTCGTTTTCCGTTGTCCGTATGAAGATAAAAAACGGACCACGGACCACGGACCACGGGCCACGGACCACGAGAAGTATGCTAAAGAGAATAAAAACATATTTCCTCATAGTATTATTCGTAGTAGTAGCTCTAACCCCAGCCTGTGGTGGTGAGGGTGACGTTGTAGATGCTTTGCCAGATATTAGTCCAACGCCAGATTTTACACCTGCGGCGGATACGAGTTTGGCTGATATGGCTATTAATACTTTCTTAGACAATGGTATTAGTATTACTGTTGATCCTGAATTTGTTGATTTCAATGACGAGAATGGCGCTATTAGTGAAGACGACGAATTGTATGCCGCTTTTAGCCTGACAAACAATTCAGGGACAACGCGCTCCTTTAACCTCAAAATTTATTCTGTATCAACGGGCTTTTCTATTGTTGATGAAAATAAAGAAAATCTGGGCAGCTATAATTACATAGAGGTTGCTCAGGGTGAAACAAGAGAATTCTATTTAAAATTCAATGCGTGGGTTTTTGGAACACAAACAAGTTACATCACGATTACAGCAGATATTGATGGTTATATCCGATTTCCTATGAGAGCTTCTGTGACAGGGCCCACAAGTTTTAAAATAATTTCCACAGGCTATTTTTGCACAGATGACAATGCGCCATCTATATCTTCTTTAGACTTTTATAAAGCAGCCTATGGCCAAACAAAAATTCAAGGCATTAAGATCTGTAATACAGGCGGTGAGGACATTAAAATAAATATGGCAAGTCTAGAAGTTGGTGATGATGCTACGCAATCGGATGCTATGCTAGGGAATGCTTTTCAAGATTTTATTTGGCAGATTACAGATGAGATTGATAGCACCTTTTCTTTTGGCCAAGAACCAACAGCAACGAAGAGCTTTACGGAACCAAATTTTATAGATTACACAGGATCTCTTGATGATCCCGCCGCGAGCTATGATGTCCGCGTTTATCATACCGGTGCTGCCGTTCAAAATATTCTCATAGAAGCGGGAAAAATTCTCATGCTGGATGTTTTATACAGTCCGACAATGGCTGTAGAGGCGCCAGAAGGCTCTCTTTATAATTCTGTTGGGGTTAATGCCTTGCTAAAACTCAGCACATCGCTGGGAACAATAAGAATTCCTCTTGTGGGGGCTACGGGTGGTCAAGAGCCCATGCTTGAAATGGCCTATCGTTTGAGTGGCGAAGATGTTTATAAACCTATAGATCTTTATTCTGATGGTGCCGCAGCATACTTTGGTCGTGTGGAACTTTTTTTGGACTGGGTTTCTGCCAATTCATCTGTTGCTGAAATCAAAATAGCTAATGTGGGTAGTGGTTCAAAAGATCTTGAATTTTATGGTGGCGCTTTAAATGGTTTTTATGAGTATTATTGGGAAACAGGTGACAGTTTAAGTTTTCCCGTTACCCTCTCTTCTGGAGAAGAAGATTCTTTCTTTATGCGTTATTTGCCTGCGGCAACAAAAGCGCTCGATGAGGCTTATGATGCTACATGGGATTTTGGCCAATTTTATTTTGAACACACAGGTGGTAATGGACCACAAGGTAAGGTTTCGCTTGTCGGTGAACAAGATGCTGGCTACTCTGTTGAGCTTTTTTATGGTGGTGCTAAATTAGAGCATGAATATGAGGATGGTCGTAAAAAGAATTTATGTGTTTTTTCTACAGATCCTGCAAACCCAACAATGATTACGTTTAAAGTGGTTAATAATAATAAACTCAATAGTATGAGTGTTGATTGGGATATTAGAGATGATGATGGTAATATAACAGCAACACCGAGTAGTGGTTTTGTTTCTGTTGACCCTGATTCTTCTTATTCATTTACAGTGGGTTTTGTGGCTTCTGGTGATGTTGTGGGCACAATGGTTTCGGGAGCGTTTAATGTGACGACAGAGTTTCCAGAGGCAGAAGCTCTTTATGCCGCACAGACTCAAGACCTTGTAGATCGAATTTTTTTAGTGCCATTTCAAGCCATGGCAAGCGAGTCAGGAGAGAGTAATTTGTGTAATACGGGTGTTCTCGGTGAAGACGGTACAACCCGAGCTACCTTTGTTATTGATCGCGTGACCATGGTGATGACCGATCTTATTGAGTCAGCACATAATCCACCACCTTTCCGCTTTCATTTGCCGCTTGATGTGAATGCTCAGGACGGAACAGTGCGCATCGCAGAGCCTATTGAATTACAATTTAATGAAGAAGATCTTAATCCTTTAAAGTCTGTTCGTTCCTTTACGCATCAGGCAACCAATATTCAGGGTTGTGCCCCCTTACCTACTAATCCCTACAGCTTAGAGTATAAAAAGGGGAGCTGGACAGGAAAAGGTATTGAATGCTCGGATGATGGAGAGGGAACAATTAAATACACAACGCCTTTGGGAGAAAATATTACTATTGATTCAGATACAGCTTGTATGCCCACAAATGGTGGGGAAGAAGTTATAGATGAAAATGGTGTTCGTTGGATGGTTGTGTACCATGAATTTGTTAAGTTTGATAACTGTGATGTTGAATACTATGGGAAAATAGCCACATTTGCTTACCGCCCTGATCTCGAAGATGTGAATGATGTCTTTAAGAGGGCTGAAGCGGCGCCTAATGAAAGTGAATCTTATTATGAAGGTGTTTACGGAGCTTATCAATATGGTTCCTACATTACTTTCTTAGATGATACTAAATGTGCTGGTAATAAATATGGCCCAAGCTCGACACAAACTATTACGGATCCTGATGTTGTGAAAGATTGTTACAAGTCATTGGCCTCAAAAAGTGATACGCGCCGACAAGATGGTTTTGTAAATGAATGCTCTTATTTTGTGTTTACTATTGATGAAGGTGTTGTGCCTGCTGATGCCACTTCTGAAAATCCTGATTATGATTCTTGGGTAAGTTTTGGCACTTATGAGCCTCATGTGGATGATGAAGGGGAAACGCATGAAACTAAATATGATATAACTATATATAATGTGCATTTTGTAGCCTATGTTTTAGGGGCAGGCGATCGTGGTATTTTCTTTAGTCACCCAGGGCATCTTGTTTATTCTGATATGTATGTGACCATCACAACAAAGCGCATTGCTGAGGAATCCTGGTATGATGGTGATTGGCAGCAACGTATTTCTTCTAATACAAGGCAGCACCTTGATAAGAACCAGATTTTTCTAAAAGATGGGGAACGCTATGATACGAAGAAATTCTGGACAGAAGATGGTATTAATGAAGAGTTTAGTAATGTGATTGAGCAAAAAACCCTTGTTGATTCAGGTTTCAATTATGGTGGTTTTGGTAAGGGCGATTTTAGATTTTGGGGTGGTGATCCTAATGCCAAAACAATTATTTTTGCTGGTTGGCCTGTAAATTATGATGAACATAATCTTGTGCTTATGGTTGGTATTGGGGCTTTTAATGGTAAAGGAAATACGGCACCGTCATTTGCCAAAGCTGATGCCACAACAGGACAGGGTAAGCCCCTCTATTTTTCTTTTACAGGTTGTCTCATACCTGGCGAAGCTGCTGATAACCAGGGTTGCTTTGACTGGCATATTGATGACGGGGTTATGCCTGATGGCACGCCCTTGATTGATCTTTATAGCGAATCACAAATTGGCATGTTGCCTGATGGGTATGTTGATGAGCCTGGTGATTGTGCTAATTTAGAAAATGCAGGCTTTGCTGATCCCTCTAATCCTGATTATGATATGTATAAATACATGCCCTGTATTAATTATAAGATAATTGATGGTTTTGATCGTGACCGTTACAAAAATTACTACGATAATTCGAATAAAATTGATTATGGCAATGACCCTTACGGTTCGTCTACCTGTGGTTACGGCAATTAGGGTAAGAAAATACGAAATCCGAATTTCGAAATCCGAAACAAAATAGTTTGGATTATTGATTGTCTTTTTTACATCAAATCAGTAAACAATCACCAATTTATGACAAAAAAAATTCCAGCTTATCTGGTCCTAAAAGATGGAACAGTGTTTGAGGGGTTTGGTTTTGGTTCATTAAACACCAATTCTGGTGAAGTTGTTTTCAATACATCCATGACAGGTTATCAAGAAATTCTCACAGATCCATCCTATGCAGGACAGATCGTTGTGATGACCTATCCTCACATTGGCAATTATGGCATCAACCCAGAAGATGTGGAGTCGAGAAAGATTTATGCACAAGGCTTGGTCGTGAAAGAATTATCAGAAATCTATTCTAACCACCGGGCCACGTTATCGTTGGATGCTTATTTGAAAAAAGAAGGTGTTCCAGGAATCTCTGGCATTGATACCCGCGCCCTTGTGCGCCACATAAGGAATAAAGGCGCCATGCCAGCGCTATTGTCTGTGGGATCTAAACAAACAGCAAAACAACTCATTAAAGAGGCTAATAACTTACCAGAGATGAAAGGCCAGAATCTGGCAAAAGAGGTCTCAACGAAGGGCGTAAGGCGCAGGGAGCAAGGCGTAAGGCGCAGGGAGCAAGGCGTAAGGCAAAAACAGCGCTTCAATGTGATTGCCTATGATTATGGAATAAAGTTAAATATTTTGAGGTTGTTGGAAGCGCATGGGTGTAACGTTACGGTAGTGCCTTATGATTATTCAGCGGATAGAATTCTTAAGTCTAAAACGAAAATAGATGGTGTGTTTCTGTCCAATGGACCAGGAGATCCCGCGCCTTGTTTTCAAGCCATTGAGAATGTCAAAAAGCTTATTGGGAAAAAACCAATATTTGGTATTTGTTTAGGCCATCAAATATTAGCCTTAGCCCTTGGGGCAAAAACATATAAATTAAAATTTGGTCATCATGGTGGTAATCAGCCGGTAAAAAATCTTGAAAAAGAAACAGTAGAGATTACTGCGCAAAACCACGGTTTTGCTGTTGATCCACAAACATTGCCCCACGATGTAAAGATCACACACATTCATTTGAATGATCAGACGGTTTCAGGGATCAAGCATGAAACCTTGCCATTGTTTTCAGTGCAGTATCATCCCGAAGCTAGTCCGGGGCCGCATGATAGCACGTATCTCTTTCATCAATTTGTTGAATTGATGAAAGAGAAATGAAAAATGAAAAATACATAAATGAAAAATGAAAAAGTAAAAGATGCCAAAAAGAACTGATATACATAAAATACTTATTATTGGTGCGGGGCCGATTGTGATTGGTCAGGCTTGTGAGTTTGACTATTCAGGAACACAGGGCGTGCGCGCTCTTAAAGAAGAGGGATACCAAGTTGTTCTTATTAATTCTAACCATGCCACCATTATGACAGATCCTGAAATGGCTGATCAGACATATATTGAACCGATTACCCCTGAAGTCGTTGCCTCCATTATTAGAAAAGAAAAACCAGATGCCCTGCTACCGACGTTGGGGGGGCAAACAGCATTGAATGTAACAATGGCTCTCTATGAAATGGGTGTTTTGCAAGAGTTTGGTGTTGAGCTGATAGGGGCAAATCTTAAAGCCATTAAAAAAGCAGAAGATCGCAAGCGCTTTCGTACAGCAATGGAAAAAATAGGTATAAAGGTGCCTCGTTCGGTCATTATTAATAATTATCAGCAAGCACTTGAAGAAATTGAGGGTATTGGCTTTCCGGCAATATTGAGGCCTGCTTTTACTCTGGGTGGCACAGGGGGTAATATTTCCTATAATATGGAGGAATATAAAGAGCATATTAAGTGGGCGATTGATGCGTCTCCCAAAAAACAGGTTTTGGTTGAACAATCACTTTTGGGGTGGAAGGAATATGAGTTAGAGGTTGTGCGCGACAAAAAAGATAATGTGATCATCATTTGCTCGATTGAAAATCTTGATCCAATGGGTATTCACACAGGTGATTCCATAACAGTGGCACCCGCTCAAACACTAACAGACAAAGAATACCAAGCATTGCGTAATGCCTCCGTAGCCATCATTAGAGAAATTGGGGTGGATACAGGCGGTTCAAACATTCAGTTTGGTGTGAATCCCAAAGATGGCACGGTCATGGTTATTGAAATGAATCCACGTGTTTCACGTTCTTCCGCTCTGGCGAGTAAGGCAACAGGCTTTCCCATTGCGAAGATCGCGGCAAAATTGGCAGTGGGTTATACGCTTGATGAGCTTGTTAATGATATAACAAAAGACACACCCGCTAGTTTTGAGCCATCAATAGACTATGTTGTGACAAAAATACCGCGATTTACCTTTGAAAAATTTCCCATGGCAAAAAAAATATTAGGCACGCAAATGAAGTCTGTTGGTGAAGTCATGGGTATAGGGCGGACATTTAAAGAAAGTTTACAAAAGGCTATTCGGTCCTTAGAAACAGGAAAAAATGGCTTAGATGAGGTGGTTTATTTAGAGAAGACAAAAGAGGGTAAACAAAAAGAATGTCGTGAGCATCTCAAAAAAACAGGGCCTGATCGCTTATGGTGGGTTGCTGAAGCATTACGAAAAGGTGTTAAACGAAATGTGATTTACAAGTTAACAGGTATTGATCCGTGGTTTTTGAATCAATTAGAACAAATTCTCTTGGTGGAAAAGGCTTTGAAAAAATGGGCAAATAAGAAACAAAGCTGTAAAATGCCAGCTCTTCCCATAGATGTTCTTGTTGAGGCAAAACAAATGGGTTTTTCGGATAAACGCTTAGCCTGCCTGCTTAAAACGCATGAAGATAGTGTTCGGCTCTTGAGAGAGAAAAAAAGAATTATACCTGTCTACAAAACAGTGGATACGTGTGCTGCTGAGTTTGAAGCCCATACACCCTATTTATATTCTACGTATGAACAAGAAAATGAAGCAAACCCTACGGGAAAGAAAAAAGTTTTGATTCTAGGAGGTGGCCCTAACCGCATTGGTCAAGGTATCGAGTTTGATTATTGTTGTTGTCATGCTAGTTTTTCCTTACAGGAAGAAGGTTATGAAGTTATTATGGTGAACTGTAATCCTGAAACAGTGAGCACTGATTACGATACTTCTGACCGCCTTTATTTTGAACCTTTAACGCAAGAAGATGTGATTAGGATATTACAAGAAGAAAAACCTGATGGTATCATTGTTCAGTTTGGTGGACAGACACCTCTAAAACTGTCAGCCGCTCTAGAAAAATGGGGTGCCAAATTATTAGGAACCACGTCTGATAGTATTGATCGCGTTGAAGATCGTGAGCGCTTTGCCGCATTTGTAAACGCCTTAGGGTTAAAGCAACCTGAAAATGGTTTAGCGAAGAGTTTTAAAGAAGCCTTAAATATTGCCAATCGTATTGGTTATCCTGTGTTGGTAAGGCCGTCTTATGTCTTAGGCGGCAGGGGTATGGAAATCATTTATGATGAACAAAGTTTAAAAGAATACATGCGTGTTGTTGTGAGTGTTTCAGAAGATCGTCCTGTGCTTGTTGATCGCTTTTTAGAGAATGCCGTTGAAATTGATGTCGATGCCCTTTGCGATGGTAGGGAAGCTATGATTGGTGGTATTATGGAGCACGTTCAGTGTGCCGGCATTCACTCGGGTGATTCGGCTTGTTGCTTGCCCCCTAAATCATTGCTGCCAAAAACAATTAATCAAATCATTACGCAAACAAAACAAATGGCGTTAGAACTTAAGGTCGTGGGCTTAATGAATGTTCAGTTTGCTCTTCAAGATGATGTCCTTTATGTCTTAGAAGTTAATCCTAGGGCATCACGAACAGTTCCCTTTGTTTCAAAAGCCATTGGCCAGCCGTTGGCAAAAATTGCGGCCAAATTAATGGTTGGAAAAAAGTTGTCTGAAACTGGGTTTAAAGAAAATATATTTCCAGAACATGTTTGTGTTAAAGAAGCTGTTTTTCCTTTTAGTAAATTTCCTGGTGTTGATACATTGTTGGGGCCTGAAATGCGTTCAACAGGTGAGGTTATGGGGATTGATACAAAGTTTGGTATGTCTTTTGCCAAAGCAGAGTTAGCCGCTAAAAATCCGCTGCCGTTAACAGGAATTGTTTTTATTTCCGTTCGAGACAAAGATAAAAAAGCCATTGTTTCCATTGCCGCCAGACTAATTGACTATGGATTTAAGGTCGTGGCCACTCAAGGAACAGCCAGCTTTCTTAAAGGTCATGGCCTTGATGTTTTTGTTGTGCAAAAACATTATGAAGGAGAGCCCAATATTTTGGAGCCTCTTGTTAAGAATAAAGTGGCTATGGTTGTTAATACGCATGAGGGAAAACTTTCCGCTGTGGATTCTTTTGAGCTCAGACGAACAGCCCTCATGACAAACACGCCATACTTTACAACCTTAGCCGCTGCAGAAGCCGCTGTGATGGGAATATCTGAGCTGCGTCGCTCTCAAATGAATGTAAAGTCCATGCAAGAATATTTTAGTCAACAGAATTTGAGAGAGATCTTTAATAAATAGTTACTAAAGAATATCATAAATTGAACTTAGTTCAATAGCCAATAATCAATAATGAATATCCAATATCCATTTGGTAGTTTCAAATCAGCACAGTACTAACTTGATGATTGGATATTGTTCTGTTGGATATTGAATATTGAAATTTAAAAAATGATTAATGACTTCAAGACCGTTCGCGTATTCATATCGCTTACCGCCTGATCAAACGCCTGCAGAGGATATTCTTGAAACATATTTGCCAAACCTAAGTTTTCATCTTTAAGAATGTTAAAAGATTTAACCAATGAATCTGGTGTGGCAGAATAGCTTGTTATGATTTGGAGTTCGCGATGGTATAGCTCTGATGTATCAAGAGGGCCCACTTCACCAGAGAGGTGGCTGAAAAGATTTACAAATCCGCCATTACGAATCCAACTCAAAGATTCATTGAGCATGGTTGCCGGGCCGGCTGTGAAAATAATGCCATCTAAACCGCGGTTATTTGTTTTTGATTTTATGTGTTCTAAGACCAAGTCATTTACAGAGGCAAAGGCCTGATCAACACCCCAAGTTAGCGATTTCTCAGAGCGCTCAGGATCAATATCAAGCCCGATAATATGACAATCAAGGCGTTTCAAAAGTTTTGTCATCATGAGGCCAATGGAGCCTAAACCAACAATCAAGATAGTATCATTGTTTTTTAAGGGAAGGCGATCAATGCTTCTTACGCAACAAGCCAAAGGCTCCATAAAAATAGCTTCTTTCCATGGCATGTTGTCTGGTATTTTTTGTGTTGTGTGTTTTAAGTGGGCTTCAGGGATGCAAATGTACTCGGCAAAACCGCCAGGAACAAAGTTTGTTGTCTTGAATGTGTCACACATGGAAAAACTGCCATGTGTGCAGTAGTGGCAATCAAAGCAGGGAACGTGGTGAGCCACAACAATTAATTCATTTTCATTATAGTCTTGAACAGCAGCCCCTTTTTTTACAATGCGTCCCACAAGTTCATGACCTAAGACAGTTGTTTTTTTCAAAAGCTTTAAATTTATTTTGAGAAGATCTGTACCACAAAGCCCGCAACCGAGTGTTTGTATGAGGACATCTTTGGGGCCTAGCTTTGGCTCTTCTATGGTAACAAGTTGGCTTGTGCCGTCTGTGTTGTTTTGTATTGCTTTCATGGCTTGGTTATCGGTTATATCGGTTATCGGTTATCGGTTATCAGTTATCGGTTATCGGTTATCGGTTATCGGTTGTCGGTTATCGTGGTGTTTTTTTTTTATAGTTTTATTATTATTGGAGAGCAATAATCAATATCAAATTGATTAATAGGTTGTTTAATGCCATATTTGCTATATTGTTAAGCAATTGTAATCGCTTACGATAACACGATAACCTATAACCGACAACCTATAACCGATAACCAATTATGTGCCTCATATCTTTTATATACAAAATTCATCCTCAATATAAACTCATTTTAGTCTCAAATCGGGATGAGTTTAGAGGTCGGAAAACAAAACCAGCAGGTTTTTGGCAAAAGCAACCACAGCTGCTTGCTGGCATGGACGTAGAGCATCAAGGCACATGGCTTGGGGTCACCAAGCAGGGTCGTTTTTCAGCGATAACAAATTTTCGTGATGGCCCCAGAAATACTTTGCCCCAAGAAAACTCTCGTGGCCATCTGGTGCGTGACTATCTTTTAGGAAACAAAAATCCGTTTACCTATCTTTTTAACTTTAGTGATAACGCTGGAGATTATGAGCCTTTTAATCTCTTAGTAGGTGATAAAGACAGGTTGTGTTTTTATTCTAACAAGGAACGGCAGATCTGGGAATTAGAGGCAGGTGTGTATGCGTTAAGCAATCATCTCTTAAACACGCCATGGCCAAAGACACAGACGTTGAAAGAGTTTATGGAGTACCAAGCAGGGGAGTGGGAAGTGGATGTGGAAAAGATATTTAATTTCATGTTGGACACAAAGGAACCTGATGATGACAAGCTGCCCGATACGGGTGTGGGCATTGAATGGGAACGACGCATGAGTCCTTTGTTTGTGACCGGTGAAGACTATGGGACTGTGAGTTCAACCGTTATTTTATGGGATAATGACGATAATATTTATTTTGCCGAAAGAACTTATAGAGGTGATTCGAAGAAGTTTGCTTTGAAGGAATTCAAATTTAAGATAGAGATGTAAAGTTCAATAGCCAACACTCAACAGAACAATATCCAATCATCAAGTAAGATGGCTAGTATTTTTAGTTGAATATTGGATATTGATTATTGGATATTGGATATTGAAAAAAGGGCGCATTGGGGGCGCCCTTTTTTGAGAGATTAGATTGAGATATGTTAATACATCAATCTATAGATATAATATAAACTCGTCCAACGCTTGTGCCTGTATCACCATCATAACCAAAAGCGCTTACCACAACATCATCTGTGCCATTGCCATCTAGGTCACCAGCATTAATGATTCTGCTACCCGTGTTTTCGTTAGTGCTGCTACCAATAAATGTGGCTGTTGCCGTGTCTAGCGAATAGGTAGCAGGCGTTACAGGTTTTTCTTGGCCAGAAATATAATAGATTTTACCATCATTATTTACATTATGGTCATAACTATAAGCGCCCACAAAAAGCTCACCATAGCCATCTCCATCCAGATCATTTACAAGGGCTGCGGCACCACCAGAGTAGTCAGAACTATTTTCGCCGGTGTAGAAAAGATCAGCTGTGCTGAGTGAGTTTGTTCCTGACAGGGCGGCGTCTCCATAAATAATATAGGTTTTGCCGGCATCTGTTGCGGCGTCATCACTGCCCATAATACCAACAACAAGATCATCTTTGCCATCATTGTTAATATCAACCCCACCGGTAACAACAAGTCCTGCAAGGTCTGCATTAGACTCACCGGTTAAGCAAATATCTGCTGTGCTAAGATTTATGGGGAGTGCGAGCAACGGTCTTTGTATTGAAGGGAGTGTTGCAAACGGTCCTGATAAGGCCCCTGTGTTATTGACTTTGTTTGTTTTTTCTCCAAAGAAAATATATACCTTGCCAGCATTAGTTGCGGCATCATCATTAAAAGCAGAGCTTATATAGAAATCATCCACACCATCACCATTGAAATCACCGACAGTTCCTGCTTTGATACCTGCGGCATCAGTGGTGTTTTCTCCAATAAAGGTTTGGTATGCATCAGCAAGTGTCGTTGTTTCACTTACAGATGATCCTGAGAAGAGATAAACTTTTCCTGCTTCAGAGCCTGTTATATATGAATCAAAACCAAAGGCAGAGAGAAGGAAATCACCTTTTTTGTCACCATCTACATCACCAGCACTGGCTACATTGTTACCCAGGTAGTCATTTGCGTTTATGCCTGTAAACGTAACATTGGCAGAAGAGAGGTTAATCGTTGTGCCCGAAGTAAACTCCTGGCCGTAAACCAAATAAACTTTACCAGCATTATTTCCAGCATCATCATTGCCAAAAGCGCCAATAAGGATTTCATCATAACCGTCGCTGTTTAAATCTTGAATAAGAGCAACAGAAATACCTGCTGAATCACCTTCGTTTTCTCCAATAAAAGTAACATCAGCTGTGTCGGCTGACACATCAGATGTAATGTTTTCGTTGCCAAGGAAGAGATAAATATTTCCTGTTGAATTATTTTCTCCAAAAGCGCTGACAAGGATATCATTATAACCATCGCCATTTACATCAGCATTACTGGCTGTGGCAAAACCAAAGAAGCTGTAATCACTTGTGCCATCAAAGTAGGTTGTGACATCAGCAAGGGCTAAATCTATATCAGCAACACCATCACAATCATTGTCGATGAAATCAAAGACCTCTGTGTTGCCAGAATAAGCATTGGGATCAAAGTCATCACAATCAGTGTTGGCCTTGTCACCATCGCCATCAGCATCATTATCACCTTCAGTGTCTTCACAAACATCACCAGCATCGTCTCCATCGAGATCACTTTGGTCTTCGTTATCAACGTTAACACAATTATCACAGGCATCACCAAAACTATCATCATCAGAATTAGTTTGGTCTTCATTAGCGACTGTAGGACAATTATCATTTTCATCAAGAATCATATCACCATCAGCATCATCGTTGTCTTCATCACAAAGATCGCCAATGCCATCATTGTCAGAATCTGTTTGGTCATTGTTGCCATCGTCAGGGCAATTATCGTTTTCATCGCAAATGCCATCAAGATCAGAATCTTGTGTGCCTGTGGCATCTGTAGGGCAATCATCATTAATATCAAGAACGCCGTCATTGTCGTCATCGACATCACAGAGATCTCCTTCATCATCATCATCATTGTCTGCTTGGTTTGGATTGAAATAGTAGATGCAATTATCATTCTCATCAGCAATGCCATCGCTATCTGTGTCGTTGAGGGTGGTGTTCCCTTCATCGGCATTTCCATCATCACCGGCATCATCAGCAGGAATTTCACCAGAGACATCTTCATTGATGATATCACCAGTGATCTCATCTGATATTTTGTCGACACTGCACGCTGTTGAAAAAATAAACAGAATAGTAAAAACGCTCATGAAAATAATTTTAATTAAATATCTATATATTGCCATAACACCCTCGTGTTTCTTAAGGCAGAGACGCGACCTAACATTATGGAATCTCTGCAGATTTATAGTGCTTCTACTTGTTTTTCGGCATTAGCTGTGAAAAGTTTCGTCTTTTTTCAAAAAAAGACGAATTAAATATCAAATAAAATCAAGAGGTTATAATTGTTTGCAAGGACAGAACCCTTAAGGGGGCCTTCTTAGACCTATTTATTGTATTTTAACGTTAGCAAGAAACCTGTGTTGCAATTATGTACAAGACTTATTAAGTGGGCCGCTTATGAAAGAACAAAACACAAAACCAAACTTAGATACTTGCATGGATTACTTCTACAAGGGGAGTAAGGATGTCTTTAAGAAAGCCTATGATTTTGTTGAAGCAGACATGATACGACAACTCAATATTTATCCTTATTATCAAACCATTGATTACAACGAAGGACCAAAGTGTATTATTGAAGGTAAAGAAGTGATCATGCTGGGATCAAATAATTATTTGGGCCTCACAACACATCCTGAAGTGCGTCAAGCAGCAATGGATGCCATTAATGAATATGGTACAAGCTTGACAGGATCGCGCCTTTTAAATGGTACGCATAAACTCCATTTAAAATTGGAAGAAGACCTGGCTGCTTTTTTTAATAAAGAATCTTGTCTCGTTTTTTCTACAGGCTATCAAGCTAACATTGGAGTTCTTTCTGCTCTTATTTCAAAAAGTAATTTACTCATTATGGATAAAATGGATCATGCTAGCATTTATGATGGTTATAAGGTTTCCAGAGGAGATGTGATCAGCTTTAAACATAATGATATGGAAGATTTGGATAATGTGCTCGCAAGTGCAGACAAAGATGTTGGAAAACTTATCATGGTTGATGGTGTTTTCAGCATGGAAGGTGATGTAGCAAAATTAGATGATCTAGTTGCACTCAAGCAAAAATATAATACGCGGCTTGTTGTTGATGATGCTCACGGTGTTGGTGTTATTGGGCCGGGTGGCCGAGGAACGGCTCATCATTATGGTTTGCAAGATCACGTAGATCTTATTGTGGGAACCTTTAGTAAGTCTTTGGCTTCTGTTGGTGGTTTTGTCGTCGGTAATTATAAGGTTGTAGATTTTATAAAACACTATGGACGGTCCATTGTTTTTTCAGCAAGTATTCCGCCGGCTTCTACTGCGGCAGCCAATAAGGCTTTAGATATTTTAAAACGAGAACCAGAACGTGTTGAACGCGTGCAGGAAAATAGTCGTTACATGAGAGAAAACTTAGTTTCTCATGGTTTTGATGTTGGAGGTTCTGAAACGCCGATTGTTCCTATTGTTGTGGGTAATGAAATACTAGCCCTCACCTTATGGCGTGAACTATTAGATTTAGGTGTTTATGTAAACTCTGTTGTTTATCCGGCAGTACCAAGAGATCGTGCTGTGCTGAGAACGAGTTATACTTCTGAGCATAAGCGCGAAGATTTAGATAAGGCGCTGGAAGCGCTTGTAACGCTGAAAAAGAAACATGGGTTTTAAAGAATAAAGGCTTACGGTAAACAAAAAATACAGAATTTATCAAAAAAATCTTTAAAGAAATCTAAGTATTAATAGTTGTGTTTAAGAAGCTCTATTACTGTTGGGTGAGTAATTTTTCGCTCATTTGTAATGAGGTAATGTTTGTAGGTGATGCCAATATTATCGCCAATGATGTAGAGTTCTTTTGATTTTAACAAGTCACTCACTGCGGGACGGGGGATGGCGACAATGCCATGGCCACCCACAGCGATAACGCGTAACATTTCTATGTCTTGAATATCACCTTTGAGATACGGTTTTATATTATGTGTATCAAAGTAGAGATCGATTTCTGAGCGAAGACTTGTGGGGTGTGTTGGGAGAAAGAGAACTTGTTTATGTAGGCTGTGTGGAAATTTGCGACGAAGGTTTCTGTAATCAGGGCTAGCGACAAAAATGAGTGGTGCCTTTTCAATAATGTAGTGATACAAGCCTTTAATGTCTTTTGGGGCTGGTTCATTGCTAATGAGAATATCTAAGATCCCTTTTTTAAGCTTGTTGATGAGGTTTGGCATGGTATCGACAACGATATTAAGAATGACTTTACCATGTGACAAGGGCCTTCGCAATAATGTGTGGATATTTTTTTTGGGCAAAGAATGGACAAGGCCTATTGTGAGATCAATAGTATCTTTAACCGCGCTCACATTCAGGGCGTCCATCATTTCAGAACCTTTTTTAAAGATTAAATCAGCATAATCAAAAATGATTTTGCCTTTATCATTTAAAATGAGTTTTCGTGAGCGTCGTTCAAAAAGAGGGGTGCCCATATGTTTTTCAAATTGGGCTAGTTGACCAGAAAGCGTTGGTTGTGAAAGGCGTAGTTTTTTGCAGGCTGCTGTGACGCCGCCTTCTTTGGCAATTGCCCAAAAATAATAAAGATGATTGTAGTTTAGTTGATCCATGGGTTATCGTCGCTCGTCTCTCGTCGCTCGTCGCTCGTATGAAACGATAGACGCTAGACGCTAGACGCTAGACGCTGTTGTTTACAAGATTTCTCAAATATACAAACAAATCACTCGCCACAAGTCCCCGTTCTCCTTTTGTTGCGGCGAGATCGGCTGCTTTAGCGTGTAAACACACGCCAAGTTTTGCAGCGTCTAAGGCTGACAGCCCTTGGGCTATAAGTGCGGCAACAATTCCTGTTAAGGCGTCACCCATGCCCCCGCTGGCCATGCCAGGGTTACCTAAATCACATAAATAAATATTACTTTTGGGATCACAAACAAGAGAGCCTGAACCTTTCAAAATAACAGTTGCCTGGTATTTCAATGCTAGTTTTCTAATGGCTGAAAAGCGATCTTTTTGCACGGCTGCTGTTGACGAACCAAGAAGCCGTGCGGCTTCACCAGGATGTGGTGTGAGAATCATGGTTTCTTTTTTTAAGGGTTCTTGTGCCAGGAGGTTTAGCGCATCAGCATCAATGACCAAAGGCAGTTTTGATTTGATGCAGGCTTGAAAAAGATGTTTTGCCCATACGTCTTGTCCTAAACCAGGCCCTATGGCAATTACCGATGCTTTACCCATTTGTTCTGCTATTTGCGTGTCCTTATCAACTCCCCAGGACATGACTTCTGGTAACCATTTATTTATAAGAGGTGCATGTTGTTTTTTGGTCGCCAAACTAACAAGTCCCGAGCCTGTTCTAAGGCAGGCTGTGGCACAGAGTAGTGCTGCGCCCAACATACCTGTGTTGCCACCAACGATTAATGTGTGTCCGTAATTATTTTTATGCGTGTTTTTTGCTCGTGGCGGTAATTTAGCTAAGAGCTGTGTTATATTGAGGCGCTCAGTTTCATTATTAATCCATTCATAAATTGAGCTGGGAACACCGAGGTCATCAAAAAAAATACGGCCAGAACATTCTGGACCATTATTTGTAAAAAGACCTCTTTTGAGACCAATAAAACTAATGCTCGCTGTTGCCATAACAGCGCAGCCCATAATTTCTCCTGTGTCTGCTTGTATGCCAGAGGGGAGGTCTAACGATAAGACAGGTTTTTGGGCGCTATTAATAGCCAGTACAGCCTTACGAAAGGGATTGATGATATTGCGAGATAATCCGGAACCAAAAATGGCATCTATAATAAGATCAAAGGTGTGCAGTCTTTGGTTGGTGTATTGAATAATAGTTGTTTTTGTTTTTACCAGATCTTTGTAGGCTTTTAGGGCATCACCTTTAAGTTTGTTTGGATTGATTAACAGAAAAACAACAACATTCTTTTTTGCTTTATGTGCCAGGGAGGCAAGAGCAAACCCATCCCCCGCATTATTTCCAGCACCACAGACAACAGCGATGTATTTGTCATGAGGATGAAACTCTTGAATCAGATCAAAAGCAGCTTTTGCAGCACGGGTCATGAGTGTGTATCCTGAAATATTGTGATCTTTAATGGCAATTTTATCAAGTTCTCTCACTTGAGTAGCGGTGTATAGTTGTGTTGGTAGTTTTGTCATTTTTTGTTGGTCTCATGTAAACGAGACAGTCGAGACAGTCGAGACAATCGAGACAGTCGTGTTGTTGATGCAACGATTGTCTCGATTGTCTCGCAATACAAGCGACGTAAATCGCTAAGTGCTCGAGCCTACAATTACATCCCATAAAACTCTTAAACCAAAATCTATAGAAGCTACTGGTATTCGTTCATCATGACCGTGAAATAACGAACCAAAGCTTATGTCTGGAGGTAGTTTCATTGGTGTAAACCCGTAGCATTTAATGCCGAGACGTGAGTAGTGTTTTGCGTCTGTGTATCCGGGTATGAGAAAAGGAACGGGAATGGCACCAGGATCATGTTTTATTAAAGTGTTTTCGAGAAGCTTATAAAACTCATTTTTGTAATTGGTTATAATAGGCTCTTGGGCTTTGAGTATTTCTATTTGAAACCCAGGGCCTATGAGAGCTTTAACTTCTTGAATAAATTCATCAGTGCTTTGCCCAGGCAAAACGCGACCATCCACGAGCATTTCTGCTTTTGAGGCAATAACGTTAATTTTGCTGCCAGAGTGAAATACTGTGGGTGTCGCAAGATTGTGAAACATGCTATGAAAGTTTCGCGCTCTTTCTTTGTCTGGAAATATTTTGTTAAGAACAAAGTTTGAACAAAAGCGTTTTTGGATTCCTTTGAGAATAAGATTTTTCGGAAAGGGTTGGTGTTTGGCCAAACAATCGATAAACTTACGAGCTGGTTTAGAGCTATGAAAAGGCAGGCTTGTGTTGGCGAGCTTATGGGCTGCAAGTCCTAGGTTAGCCAGGGCTTGTTCATCCTGTGGCAAGGACGTGTGTCCTGTTTTTCCTGTGGCAATAATACGAAGCCAGCAGGAGCCTTTTTCAGCAACACCAATGGGGTAAAATACTTTTTTATCAATGGGCAGGCTGAAAGCACCCACTTCATTGAGGGCATATTCTGCTCGTATCAAATCTGAGTGGTGATTAACCAGCCATTTAGAGCCATAGTCACAACCTGTTTCTTCATCAGCGACAGCGGCTAAGATAAGATCTCTTTTAAGCGGTATTTTTTCTCTATGTGCTTTCAGAAAAACACAAAGCTCCATAGCACTCATGTGTTTCATGTCGACAGCACCGCGCCCCCAAATAAAACCATCTTTTTCTTCTCCAGAAAAGGGGTCTGTCATCCATTTCTTTGTTTCTGCAGGAACAACATCAAGATGGCTTGTTAAAAGCAGTGGTTGTTCTGAGCCATCTCCCGAAAGGCGCGCTATAAGATTGCCACGTTCTGGTACGGGTTCTAAAATGTGGTAATCAATTTTTTCTTTTTTAAGGATTTTTGCGATATATTTACACGCTTCCAATTCGTTTCCTGGGGGGTTTGTTGTATTAATACGAATGAGGTTTTGAAGGTGTGTGATACATTCTTGAATGTCTTGATCAGTAATTTTTAGCCCGTCATTCATCATGCAAAGAGTATATGATAGGTTGGGAAGGGGTTCAATGGGAATTTCAATACTCAATATTCAATAATGAATATCCAATATCCATGTTTTAAGCCTGTTTGGTTATGGATTTAAGGGGTGTTGATTATTGGATATTGAAGATTGATAACTGTGGCTAATAAATTTAAAAGCAAAAAATGAGTATGAGATGGCGAATAACCCTTTTTTTTATTGTCCTAATAGCAAGCGTGCCTTGTTTTGCCAGTGAGACAAATAAAGGTTATGAGATCATGAAAGCACAAAAGGAACAAAACATAGGCTTTCATGATGAAAAAAGTGTGGGCAGAATTGAGCTTGTGAGTAGAAACTTGAGCAAGGTGACGCGCTCTTTTCATCTTAGTGTGCTCGAAGGTTCTGAAAAGGCTCCAGAAAAAAGTTTGTACAAAATTACAAGCCCACAGGATTTAAAGGGTGTGGGGTTGCTTTTTCATGTAAATAAGGAAAAAGGAAATGATCAATGGTTGTATTTGCCTGCTACAAACAAGACAAAGCGTATTGCGGGCTCTTTAAAAAGTGGGCGTTTTGTTGGTTCAGAATTTACTTATGAAGACTTAAGCACACAGAACTTAGAAGATTATGATTATATATGGATGCGAGAAGAGGCGTGTGGAGAAACTCTGTGTGACGTGATAACTATTGTGCCTCATAAAGGAAAGTCACAATATGCCAAAACAGTTGTCTGGGTTAGTCAAAAGAATCAGCAAACAAAAAAAATAGATTTTTATAATGCTGCTGGAGAGATTTTTAAAACAGCCAAAATCTATGGCTATAAATTATACTTAAATAAATACTGGCGACCATGGCGTATTATTATGAGAAATTTGAAGCTTAAGAAAGAATCACGACTTGTTATAGATCAGATCGAGCTTAATACAGGATTAAAGGATAGTGATTTTACGAAAGCGGTGTTGGAGAGATGAACCAAACAATTTATTTGAAACAACTTATTATCGCCATAGTTCTAATTTTTTTATCGTTTTCTGTTCAGGCAGGCGAGCGACACTACTCATTTGGCCTGTCTGCGGCTTTTGAAAATTACCATTTTCTTGTTAATCGAACGCAACACGCAAACAATGATATTTATGCGATAAATCTAGAGGCTCAGTTTTTGTATGACAACCATCATAATTTCAAAATTGATCTTAAACCGTGGGTCCTCATCGATATAGATCCTGTAATTATTTCACGCTATATTCCCAATGAAGCCAATGTTTTGTATTATTCGTCCTGGTTAGAGATAAGCGCTGGTATGCAATACTACAATAAAGGCATTTCTGAATTTTATAATCCAACAAAAGTTTTTACACGCTATGATTTTGAGGATAAGATGTATATGCCAGGAGATGTGGGAGAGCTCATTTTTCGCGCGAAGATCCTTAAAACACATATAGGTCCGTTTGATGATTTCAGTGTCGAGTTTATCGTGCAGCCCTGGTTTCAACAATCGTATTTATCAGAAAATGATTCTCGGTTTGCCTTGGCTGGTGATTTTGGATCTGTTCCTTATGAACTTGATGATGTTCACGATAACCCGCAAACTTATTTTGATTCCATCGGGTGGGGCGTGGTCTTAAAAGGAATGCTTTCTTCTTTGGAGTGGGAAATTCTTTATTATCACGGACCAGAACGAACACCAGCCTATTATTTTACAACGAATAGTGGTGGGGCTTTACGTTTGCGGCCTTTTTATTACGTGATTGATATGGTGGGCGCTAACCTCAGCTATTCTGTAGGGCGTTTTTTATTGAAGGCAGAGCTGGCAGGAAAGATAACTCTTGCAAATGATGCTATAACTCATGACTTACCAAATCAAACAGATAATCTAGTTCCTGATAGTTATTTTCAGTTTGTCGTGGGTGCTGACTACACAGTTGAGAATTTATTTAAGGAGCACATTTTGCGATTGACGGTTGAGTATTACGGTGAGGATGATGATGCTCGCGAGTTGGCTGAATACCGGCCGCTAAAGAATGATATCTTTTTGGGTGCGGACTATGATTTTAATAATCGCCTGATGACGCATTTGCGTTTGGGTGTGTTAAAAGATCTTGGCAATACGGAGCTGGCCATTATACTAGAAACAGAAACAAAAATTTATCGCGAGCTCAAATGGGAAGTCCAAGCTGCGATCGTGAATCGCGATTCTGATCCCACAGCCCCCTTGTCGTATTTTGATAATAATTCATATTTGCTAACAAGGCTGTCTTATTCCTTTGGGAGCTGATCGGAAAATAATTCCTCTAAAACATTCTCATATTGAGAATGATAAAGCTGCCCCTGTTCCTGTAAATCATAACCATATAATATTATTGAATAATAAATGCCGGGCAACGTGATTTTTTGGCATCATTGTTGCATATTTATATGAATGTATGAGAAGGTCTTAAAAGGGCAGAACCATAGAGCGTGTAAAAGCGTTCTATGGTTTAGTTAATATGATGAAAAAAATTGTATCCATAATCCTTTTTTCTTTTCTTTTTTTAGCGTGTAACGAAACGATTACCACAAATGCGAGTGATAATTTAATGAATGGAAATGATGGGACAGCTATAACAGGCATCACGACCACAACGTCTAATCTATTAGAAAGCTATACACAGGCAACATTTTCTGAATACGTTTATTTTCACAAAACAGAGAATAAAATCCTTATTGATTATAATTTTTTTCCAGCCCAGGCAGATATTTGCCAACAAGTAACGTACAATGCCGAGACAAATATCAATGGTTGTCAGACAGCTAAAACAGTTGTCATGCCATGTGCCTATCAACCTTTGACGGAAAATGATCTCCTGTCGATTAATGTTAGCGCTCCTATTGAAGAAGAAACATGTGATCAAGAAGTTATTTTAGATATGAGTAGTGCTGAATTTTCTGTAGAAGGACTTATCTTTGCGTTTGAAGGAACTCTCAATATATTCAATTCTTATTTTGAATTTTCTATAACAAATGATGGATTTGTTGATACTGATGATAGTCAAAAACTCGATTTTGAGTCCGCAGATGTAGATTTAGAAGCTGTTTACGCTAATGTGCTTGAGAAAAGAGTCTCCTAGTTTTTTTCAACTTTAGGAGAACAAGGAAAAGGCGGTCTTTTTAGGCCGTCTTTTTTAATCCCTTTAAAACTTTTAATCCCTCATCAAAGAAAACATGTATTTTGTCAGGGTGGTCAAATGTGACAACAATACCACGACCAAAAGTGGGATGATAAACAAGCTCTTCCATGCTGTAGGCTTCTTTCATGTTGTATTTGCTTGGTGTTTTTGCCGTGTCTGTAAGCTTAAGGCGCCAATCTTTTTCTTGAGCGCTGACTTTTGCTTTTGTAAGGGCCTTGGCCGTTCCCTTAGTGGTGTTCTTTTTTGTGGTTTTTGGTTTGTCTGGATCTTTAAAACTATGAGTTGCTTTACAGGTAAGACACATAACGCGTTTTGGTCTTGTGCCATCCATGAGTGTAATACGGTGATTCAGGTCTAGTTTGCACTTTGAACAGTAACAAATAAGTTCGCCAAGCATTGTATATTGTACCATATTTTCATTCTGCGTAGAGCGTGCTGCGTACTGCGTGAAAAGTTCACAAAGTAGCAGTGCCGTATCGCTTGGTCTAAGGACTGTGGCTAAATTAGCTAATATATTCATGTATTGACAAGGAAATAATCAAAATAAAAAAAACTGTACACAAAACCCGGTCCGCTGTACTTAGATTTTATGACAATATTCAAAAAAATAATTAATAAAGAAATTCCGGCAAATATTCTTTATGAAGATGATTTTTGCTTGGCGTTTCATGATATTAACCCAAAAGCACCCATTCATTTTCTTGTCATACCCAAGACTACAGAAATAGATAAACTCTCTTCAGCCAAAAAGGAACACAAAGACCTTTTAGGGCATTTGATGATAACAGCAAAGGAGTTAGCTGAAAAAGAAGGGTTAAAAGATTTTCGTGTTGTCATTAACAATGGTGAAGGTGTTGGACAGACAGTGTTTCACTTACATATTCATGTTCTTGGTGGTCGTGATTTCACTTGGCCCCCTGGATGACTTGTTTTCCGTGTCCCGTGTCTCGTGTCTTGTGTTCGGCATTCTGAACACTGAGCACTGGACACTGAGCACTTATAGTTCGTGTTCAGAAGAAATATCATTATTTACACGTTTTTCATTTTATTGTTATATCCAAGTGTGGCTCAAACAGCAGACTGGACAATCCTGCCATCAGGCCTTGCCTATAAACAGATAGAAATTGTCTTAAATGAATCAGTGATTTCACTTCATGCCCTTAAAATTGACCCTTCACAATACACAATTAAACCAATTTTTTCTGAAACAAGTGCTTCTGTACAAAAGTTAGCTCTCAAGACAGGTTCTTTAGCTGTTATCAATGCCAATTTTTTTGATACAAAAGGCAGGGTTCTTGGTTTAGTGAGAAATGATAACAAAAACATTAATAATATAAAGAAAATATCCTGGTGGTCAGTGTTTTGTCATAAAAATAAGCAGGCAAAAATTGTTCACACAACACAGTACAACGATACTTTTTGCGAGCAGGCTGTTCAGGCAGGGCCTAGGCTGGTTGTTGATGGGATTATGCCAAAGCTCAAGGATGAGCTTTCACGAAAAACAGTCGTGGGTATTGATCGTCAGGGCTTCATAATTTTTGTGGTGAGCAAACAAGAGATTCCTATTAAATTGTTAGCTGAAATCATGACGCAATCTGAAACAAATGGTGGTTTTGATTGTCCTAACGCTATCAATATGGACGGAGGAGGCTCATCGCAGCTTTATATTCAAGACGCGCCTGTTGACTACAATTTGCCCAGTTTTGTTGAGGTTCCTGTCGGGTTGGGGGTCTTTTTAAATGAAAAATGAAAAGTGAATATTGAAAAGTGATAAAATATGAATAGCGAGAAAATAAAAAAGGCAAAAGAAGTTGCCAAATATTTGTATGAAGGAAAGGATATCAAACATCGGTCTTGTGGTGTTGCCTTAGCCGAGACGTTTTGTCTGCCCACGCGCCCTTATGCAAGCCTAAGAAAGGGTGGCGTTACTGGCGAAAATGAATGTGGTGCCATTTTGGCAGGACGACTTGTTTTAGGAGAACTTCTTGGAGATCCAGATCCCTTGGCGCCAATAACACCCAAGCTATTTGATGGCATGCATCTCTACAAGGAATTATGTCAAAAACATCTCAATACAGGCGCTGCCAAGTCTTATGCTTGTTATGATCTCACACAGCGGTTTAAAGACTTTGATTCTCAAGAAAGAAAGAATTTTTGTGGTTCTACTGTAGAAACAGTAGCGGGTTGTGTTACAGAAGTTTTAGAGAGGTTAGAGGTTGTGTATAAACTTCTGAATATCGCCTTATGAACAAAGGAACTCTGTATCATGAAGTAAATATTTCATGATTCCTTTGTTCGGCATTCGATATTCGATATTCTTTTAACATTATGTTTAATAAGTTTAAACAAACACACCTCTTTATTACGGGCAGGGTTCAAGGCGTTTTTTATAGAGTAAGCACAAAGGAAATAGCACAAAAGCTGAATTTAAAAGGTTGGGTACGAAATTTACCTGATGGCCGCGTAGAAGTTGTTGCCCAGGGAGATGAAAGCAGCTTAAAGGACTTTATCACTTGGGCGTGGCAGGGATCGCCAGGCGCACAGGTTTTAGAGGTCTTAGTAACTTGGGAAGAGGTAATGCAAGAGTTTAATAATTTTCGAATAACAAATTAAGTGAGGTCATTATGTCAGAAAAAGATTTTTTAACTAAAGAACCGAGGGTGTTAATTAGTGCAGAAAAAATACAACAACGCATTGATGAAATAGCAAACCAAATTAACAAGGAATATGAAGGCAAAGAAGTGATGGCCATTTGTATTCTGAAAGGAGCGTCTTTATTTTTTGCTGATGTGATCAGACGCATTAAAGTGCCACTTCGCTGTGAGTTCATGGCTATGTCAAGTTATGGCAATGAAAAGAAAAGCTCAGGAGAAGTGAAGCTTGTATTAGATGCTAAATACCCCTTAGAAGGTCAAAATGTTATTGTTTTTGAAGATATTGTAGATTCAGGTTTGACCTTAACATATATTCTCAATCTATTAAAAGCGCGAAATCCCGCTTCCATTAGGCTTTGTTCCTTATTATTTAAACCAGAATGTTTAAAAAAACCGCTTGAAGTGGATTATATTGGTTTTGAAATAGGGAACGAGTTTGTATTAGGATATGGCTTAGATTATGAAGGTTACTTGCGCGGTCTACCTTATGTGGGTGTATTAGACTAAAGACCAAAGACCAAAGACCAAAGAGTTTGAACTAAGAGATTTTTTCTAATAACGAATCATCAATATCAAAATTTGCCCAAACATTTTGTACATCATCATTGTCTTCTAGGGTATCAACAAGACTAAGAACCTTTTCTGCTGTTTCCAAGTCTTCAATTTTCACAGTGTTTTTAGGAATCATTTCTATTCCTTCTTCTGTGATGCTTATGTTTGTTTTTCTGAGAGCGTCACTTACGTTGTGAAAGTCATTTAATGATGTTGTTACAATGAAGAGATCATCTTCTTTTGTGATATCATCAGCGCCTGCTTCAAGAGCTTTGTCGAAAAGGTCGTCTTCTGTTGTTGTGCTCGCATCAATGCGTAACACGCCTTTTTTTTCAAACATCCAGCTTACAGCACCTGTTTCTGCCATGCTGCCACCTTTTCTTGTGAAAGAATATCTGATTTCAGCTACGATTCTGTTTTTGTTATCTGTCATACATTCAACAAGCAGGGCAACACCAGCAGGGCCATAGCCTTCGTATGATATTTCATCATACCTGGTGCCTTCAAGATCTCCTGTGCCTTTTTTTATGGCGCGTTCTATGTTGTCCTTTGGCATTGATTGCGATTTTGCTTTGTCAACAGCGAGGCGGAGTCGTGGGTTGGCACTTATGTCTCCGCCACCCAATCTAGCGGCGACTGTGACCTCTTTGATAATTTTAGAGAAAATTTTAGCACGCTTGGCATCAGCAGCGCCTTTTTTATGTTTAATATTTGCCCATTTGGAGTGTCCAGCCATTGTTCTTTAGTGTTCTGTGGGCCGTGAACAGTCGTTTATTCTTAGGCAAAAAAACAGTTCACAGGTCACGGGACACTGGTTACAGAATTAAGGGGCGATTTTAAATCGTCCGTATAAGCTTGCTTGCTTTTGTGTGTTAACTTCTGTCACATCGAGAACCACACGATAAAAACCAAGCGTGATATCCTTATGGAAATCCATTTTTGTTTTTATTTCCAGCTGTGATGTTTCTTTATCAATTTTTCCTGTGTAACGCAAAAAAGAAGGTTTGTAGAGAATAAGGCTTCCTTTATGAGAAAAAACACGAATACTTACTTCTAGTTTGAGCGTTTCAGGGATAGAAACATTAAAATCTTTTACATAAAACTTTAGATAAAGATCAGAACCAGCGGTTATTGTTTTTGAGCTGAGAGGTTCACCCCTTTCATTTATAAATTCTAAAGGACTTAACAATAGCTGTTCCGATTTGTGAAAAACAACTTGTTGTTCGGATTTAATTTCTTTTTTGTTTGTGAAGAAAAGGCCTGAGCCAATGATGAGTGTGAGTAGAAGAATGAGTGAGCCAAAAGTCAACAGGGCTATTTTTGCCGTTCTTTTGTTTAGATCAATGGCTTTTATAGCGTTTGCGAGCGCATTTATTTTATTTGTAAAAAATGATTTTCCCTTCACAGGGATGCCCGCTTCTATTTTCTTAATTTTATAGGAAATGCTGCTGGGTTCTTTTGTTCGTGGTGGACGCGCAACCTGTTCTCTTTGTGTGACTTCTATATTGAGTTTTGTTGTGACGCTGTCTTCTTCTTGTTCTTCTTGAGTTGTCGTGTAAGGAGGACGTTCTTCAACCAAGGTGATTTCATTCTCATCAAAAGTATCTTCCAGTCGGATTTTTGTTGTTGTTTCAAATTGGCGTTGATTTATTTTATAGGTTTTTGTTTTGTCTTGATATTTGTCTTTTGTCATGAAGATAAAAAGAAAAATTAAAAATCGTCTTTTTGTTTAATGGCGTATGATATGGCTTTGCTAACCTCTTCAGGATCGAGCCCTTTCCAAAAAACGGTCCAATCTTTTGTTCTGTGCATGCCATCACACTGTTTTGTGTACCAGTGTGTGATAAACATATCAGGACGTGAGCGCCAAAAAAGTCGTGAATGATTTTTTGTTATGTGTTGCCATAAATCTCGACCAATCCCCAATCCTCTTGCTTCTGTGCCTACAGCAAAGGTTGAGAGGTACGTCATGTCATCATGTTCTCTCAAAAGAGCGGCTCCCATGTAGTTTTCTTCGAGATAGATGTGATCAAAAGAGCTTTGAAAAAATGAGGGGTTTGTTTTTTGTTCAAAACTATTTTCAATTAGTTTTTGTAGTGAGCGAGGATCAAGTTCTGGTATTTTTTTGTCAGAAATAATTTTGGAACCTAGTTGAATTAATGAACCAGCACCCTTCACGGTAAATAATTCTCGTAAAAGATTATTTGGAGAAACAATAGATACGTGGATTTTATGATCACAAGAACGAATGATTTCATCACAGGTGCTCAGAAAAAGAGCGTCTTGTTTGTTGATGACGTTTGTTGTGAGCAGTGAGTCCTTTTCAAATTGGAGATTGATAAGATTGAGAGGTAGTCCTGTTTCTTGGTTCACAATGCCACCAGAACGTCTGAGAAAAAGAACTTTTCCTGTTCTCAATGTGTGTGCTAAGCTTGTCAGCTCTTCTACGATATTTACTTTTGGACTTGAGTGAAGAAGGGGGAGTTCTCTTCTTTTTATTTTATCTTTGATGAAGTTGAGCTTTTCTTGATTGTCATGGGAATCAGATAAAATATTAAATGCGATTTTGGCTTTTCTAAAATAACTATCTATTTCGAGATTTTCAATGACATCATCTGCCGAACGGATCAAAACGACAGGGTACAGTGGCAGGCGCATAAGATAGCGGATTTCAAAGATAATGGCATCAAGATCATCGCGGAGAATGTCTTCTTCAAGAACAATGATAGCAAAGTTTTCCGGTTTTGTTTTTGTGAAAAGGTTGAGATAAAAGGCGGCATCTTTTTTATGGCCAACAGAATGCATGAAACGAAGGACCAGGTCTTGGGGTTTTGCTTGTTTTCTAAAAGGAATGATTTCTGACATGCTGGATATAATGCCACATTAGGGATGTTTGGATCAATGGGAATGTGCGTTGATAGCAGAGATACTATAGAGCGTGCTATCGTCCATCGTCTAGCGTCTATTTCGCTAGACGCTAGACGCTAGACGCTAGACGCTAGACGCTAGACGCTAGACGATAG
>JAHJDR010000090.1 GCA_018812345.1 bacterium
ACTTTTGTAAGGTCTTTATGACAGGTAACACATTTAAAACGATTTGCCTTTGCTGATGGGGATGATGTCTTATTGTGACATTCATGACACCCCATTTTGTTCACAGTATCTAGTGTATAAGAATTTTCTGTTTTGTGACAAACTTTACAATCTGTTTTGAGATTTGAAAAATACTCATGATGTTTGTCGTGATTAAAAAGTGCTATAGGAGACGCTTCCTTTGAAACTGATTTTTTGGCATGCACCAACGACGGACTGACAAGAACTGAAACGAGAAATAGGCTTATGGATATTAAGATAAATTTCTTATTCATTTTATTTATTTTTTTCCTCCCCAATCACGAAATCTATGATTTAGGAAATAACTTAATCTGACAATACCTCTAAAATCGTAGGCAAAAACATTGTTGCGTACATATTCAAAAACACCGGAAACAGACAAACCATTGTTTAAAGAAACACCTGTTGTGGCTGCCGCATTAAGAGCCCTATCATTGTCACTCGTAATTTTTGAATAACTCACGTAATCTACATAAATTTCAGAAAAGAATTGCGGTGTCCATTTTTCATAAAGAGACAAGCGTACACCATGCAATGTACCACCATAACTACGAATAAAGTAATAACCCACATCTGTATCTAAATTAATATTATCAAAGAAATAACCAACACCTGTCTCTGCATTAAAACCATTCTCCGGGTTGCTCGCTAATGTTTCGTAACGTTGGAAAGAGAAATTTTGGTATAAATTAAGATTCTTTATAGCTTTAACAAAAATGCCTGTTTTCACTTGCCATAAATAACTAGCAGAAAAAATAGTAAAAATATTATCTAAGTTATCATTACGACTTTCATCAAAATAATTTCCTTCTAATAGAAATCCTACTTTTTTGGCAAAAGGATATATTTCTGATCCCACTGTTATGGTTGTGGGTAATACTTCAGTAATATCGTATTCACCAAGTGCATACAGTCGGAAAATAGAAAGTCCTTTTGAAACAGAGGCGGCAACATACATTTTATCTGTGTTATTGAGTTCGTTGTCTGTAAAATTCTTTTTCTGATAGGTAAAATCTAAGCGCGCTTGCGTATAGCTTATTTCATTAAGAATAAGACTCAATCCAGACACAAGACCAATTTCCCCATCGAGATCACCTTCTTCATAAAAACGAGGAATGCCTGAATAGACAGAGACATCAAAAAATGGTGATGGCATGATTTGAAAATGAATGCCATCAATCATCTGGTAATCAACTGGCGTTACAATACTTTGTCGCCCAACAACCAAGGATAAGTGATTATTAAATAAACTATCGAATGTAAAATTCGTCTCATACAAATCAAAGTTTTGGTCGCTATCTACCCATTCCCGTGAATAACGCAGCTGTGATGTAAAAGATACGCCCTTTTCCTGTTCATGAATGTTAAAACCCAAATCATGCTGGGAAATCACTTCACGATTACCGAAACGATTTGTTCTCAGTTGTGCTTTTTCAGCAATATGAACATTGAACGTATTTGTATTTGTTTCCGGTTGCCACACTTGTGAGTTTTCAACACTTGTATGACATTTTAAACAGGGAGAATCCTTCTTTGATGTTTGTCTAAATGCTTGATGACCATGACAGGACTGACATTGTTTTTTGCTATCAAAATATTGAGTGCCGTGCTCATTTATCCATCCTGTAGGATGCTTGGGATTGATATGGCAACCATCGCAACCAACACCTACTTTGCCACCTGTGAGATTTTTTCCATGACAACTCGTACAAGAGTCTAAATTGCTTAAAGCATGAGCTCCGTGTTTATCTGACCAATCACTAGGATGTTTGGGTGATATATGACACGCATTGCACGTTGTCTTAGCTGATCCACCATTTAAATCCTGCCCATGACAAACACCACAAGACTTGCCATTAGTTGTATATTCAGCACCATGCATGTTCATCCAATTATCAGGGTGACTAGGACTAGAATGACATTTATTACACCCGACTTTGCGCGAAGATTCAACTTTCGTGTTGTGGCACATTCGGCACTTAGAGGGGCTTTGAACATAGGCATCACCATGTGATGATTTCCAGCCACTAGAATGGCGAGGACTCATGTGACACTGTGTACATGATGTCTTAGAAGGGCCTCCTGTTAAAGACTTACCATGGCAAGAATTACAAGATTTGCTTGATTTACGATACGCCCCACCATGTTTAGATGACCACTTCTTAGGATGCTTTGGCGACATGTGACACATGTCACAGCCATAACCTGAATCGCCACCATCGAGATTAGCACCATGACAGCCGCCACAATCCCATTTTTTTGCAAAGAACTCAGAACCATGCGTGTCCATCCAATTATCGGGGTGAGCTTTGTTAGCATTTTCTGCATGCGACGGCGCTATAAAATAATTACTGCCAGCAAGTACTGCTATTAGAAATAATATAAATATAACAATGAGGGTCGATATGGACTTCTTAACTAGATCTGGCATGTACATTTTAAAAAGTCACAAGAGGCAATCACAGGCTGAAGAGCTGGGATAGAAGCAATATGACCTGGTTCTAAGTCACCACTCATAGCCTGTGCAAATAAATCTGTCCATTTATTGGGATCATTATCACCCTTAGACGTACCGCAAGCAATGAGTTTGCCTTCTACATCAGACAAAATACAGCCAATTTCACAAGCTGAGTAACAACCTGATCTGATTTCAACACGTACTTTTTCTAAATTGTTTTTTACTTCCTTTGGCACAAGGATTTTATTTTGCTCTAACTCTAAACACATTGCTGTCAAAGCAGCCCATCCATAACCATATTTTTTGAGTAAATCGAAATTATCTTCTTTTGTCATTTTTTCCATGTATGCCTCCTGATATACCCGTAACGGATCTTTCCATCTTTGTCTATAGCGTTATATGACTTTTATCAGTTTTTTTTGACATAAAAAACAACAACTTCCGATTGTTTTGTCGCTTTCTTTAAATAACCTTTAGCGTGGTAAATAATGGCTTCTACATCGTCTTTTGTGATTATTTCACCCATTTTTTTGCCCACACGCTCACAAAAGAGTTTGCTGCGATGCACGCTATCCTCAGATATTGGCTGCCCAATACAATCCATACCTACAACCACAATTATAAGGTGCGCTTTTGCTGACAACACAGGTTCATGATCCGCATGCGCCTTTAATGAACGCCCTTTAGCCCCATCTGCCTCTACAATAACATAATCAGCCACACCCGATTCAAAGATTTTGTCCAACTCCTCTGGCTCATAACCTTTAATTTTATCACTTTCTTTTAGAATTTCTTTTCCAAAAACTTTACATTCTCCCTGCTTGAGCTGTTTCTTGTCTATCCCCACGGACAACGGAAACCGGTCCACGGTAAACGAGTAACAAAGCTTCGTAGACGTCGTCATAATCACAGAATTACCCTGACCTGTAAGAAATTCCGAAAGTCGCCACATCAACGTAGTCTTCCCCCCACCGCCGATTATGTAGATATAGTGGTTTTTATTTAGGTTGAATTGTTCAAACATACGATAGACTCTAGACGCTAGACGATAGCACGTCCGTTTTCATAACGATCTCCAACACACTCCCACTAATACACCGCGCCTTATCAGAAATCGTATTACAATAAGAAACATTTCCACGCGGATCAATGTCACCAAGTTTTTGGTTGGCTTCTACTTCTAGTCCCGTTGGTAATAACCCTCGTATCACACCTGATATTTCAGTCTTAATTTCCTGATCATTAACTCTAGCTACAATTTCGCCCTTTTCTATCTTGTCACCTATATTCCTATCTGTTTGAAATAATCCTTTTTGAGAAGATCTTAACACACGCTCTGTTGTAAAACCGGCAATATTACCAGGAACTTTTGTATCTGAAGCCGCAAAGCCTTTAGAAATTATTCGACCAAGATCATGCCCACGATTAGTCTCCACTACATAGTGAACATCTTTACCAGCATCAATACCAGGGCCAAGCGCTATGGTTAACTCTGCGTCTGTAATTTTATTATCCAGATTCTTTTTCAAAATCCGCCCATCAATGATGATGTCAGGTTTGTAAATATTTTTTATCTGACATGCTGGATCAACAAAAACTAAAATCTGTTTTTCTTTTCCTTCGACCCTTCGACCCATCGACTCATCGACCCAAAACCTTCCAGCCACACCCTCTATCTCTATTTCTTTCTCATAGATTGCCGTAGAAAAAGAAACACGGCGACGCACAGCAGTGGGCTTGTCAATTTCTGTCATCACAACCTGATAACCGCACTGAAAAAGTCTATGGGCAACAGCAGAAGCCTGTTCACCCGCACCTTTTATGAGAATTTTTTTTGTCATATTTCTATTCCTGTCATTCCCGCGTAGGCGGGAATCTAGTCTTTGCAACATGATTTGCAATTGACAATTTGCAATAAGCAATTTGCAATTGAGATTGCCGATAGCTAATTGTCATTAGCATATTGTTAATCATGTAACATCTTCTCTCACATCCACATCAAACAAAACCCCACCATCCTCAACATCCACGAACCCCACGCTTTCCTCATGTGCTCCAATAACATCTCTCGCACCTTTATCTTGATTAAGACTCAGCAGCTCTTCTTTAAATCGAGCACTCATAATAATAGGATGGCCTTTTTGTTCTTTATATTTTGGAATTAAGATTTCACAATTCCCTTTATGATACTCTGTAATTAACGCTTCTACAGTTTCTTTCTGAACATGCGGCATATCTGCGAGGGCAATAAGATAAGCATCTGTGTTATCAGAGCACGCCCTAACCCCTTCACGCAGACTGGTACCCATGCCTTGTTTGTAGTCTGAGTTAACTATCAGGGCGTAAGGCTCAGGGCTTAAGGCGTAGGGCTTTGTATTATTAACAACAACCTTGATTTCAGTGATTGCCGAAACAGACGACAAAGTATCCAGGGCATGCTGCACTAAAGGTTTTCCTTTATAGACATACGAAAGCTTATGGCTACCAAACCGTTTCGATTCCCCAGCAGCTAGTAATATTGCAGAAATTCTCATTATCGCTTCTCCTACCCTATGCCTTGCGCCTTATGCCTTATGCCTTCTTAAGTATGCGCCCCCGTCCCCTTCATTTCAGGTGCGGTCTTACGGTGCTCTGCATAGAGCTCAGAAAGTTTTTGCACATCAGACATGATTTTCTCAGGTTCTGTACCATCAATAAAGTTCTGTACAACGCCCTTTTCTTTTAAAATACGACCACGTGCCACAACTGTATCAATTTCACTACCATCTGCAGCCCAAATAACATTTTCCATCACATTATCAACTCGTGTGGGAGTCATATTCGGTGTATTCAATCGCAGCATCACAAAATCAGCTTGTTTACCCGCAATCAGTTCGCCTTGATTTTGTCTTAATATGTTTGCCGGAACAGAAGTGATCATGGGAAGAAGTTCGTGTGACTTTAGGACTGTTGCATCTTGTAGTCTTGCCTTTTGATACTGCGAAGCCAATCGCGCTGCCGCGATAATATTTTGATTATCCGCAGAACCTGAACCATCTGTTGAAATGGCTACAGGCACGCCTGCCTTCATCATATCAATAATAGGAGGCATCCCTGATCCTAAAATGGTGTTAGCCAAGGGATTATGAACAATTTTGGTCCCTGTTTTTGCTAAAATATCAATATCTTTAGGACCACAATTTACTTGATGCGCCAAAACAGAATTTTCATCGAGAATATCTATAGACTGTGCAAATTCTACAGGCGTCATACCTGGTTCTATTTCAGCTTGAAACCATTGTGTTGTTTTTGGTTCTTCAGAACTATGAATATGAAAAAGGGTATTATGCTCTCTGGCCCAGGCTTTCAAAGGCACAAGAACCTTACGACTGTTTGAAAATAATTGATCAGGTCCAGGGCAAATCATTGTGCGTTCAGAGCGTTGTAGGATCAATGCATCATCAAGTCGTTTAAGGGCCTCTTCTGGTGTGTCCAGGATATCTTCAACGTAAAAGCGATCTTGCCCACCAATCGCCACAATCATGGTTGTACCGGCTGCTTCATTGGCCTGAACAATTTCTTTCACGTGATATTTATTGTAATTGCAGTGATGCACCATGCTTGTTGTGATGCCATAATGAATATCACAGAGTCGTGCCATACGATACGTCACCAACTGTGGCGATGCTCCCAGCGCATCACAAAGTTTATCGTAGAACTTGTTAATATAACCGGTAAAGGGATTAACTGCATGATCAAGCCAGGCTGTTAACGGTTCATCCTTGGCAATCCCAATGAGTGGTTGTTCATGATCATGGCCATGTGCTTTTACAAAAGCAGGCATGAGAATGGTGTTGAGCATGGGAATATC
>JAHJDR010000091.1 GCA_018812345.1 bacterium
AAAACTTGTATCAACGTTAAGAAAGCAAGAGCAACAAAAAGAGTACACTCACCTGACACCTCCCTCCCCCACAAAAACAGCAGCTTATAAAAAAGAAACTCAAAAAACCATCCCTGTTAGTCCTCCTGTAACGCAACCACAACCACAACCACAACCACAACAAAAGCCACAGCAACAAACAAAACCAAAAACACCCCCTAAACCCACTAAACCACTCTCCGAAAATCCCCTATTTAAATACATTAAAGATTTTTTCACCACCGGCAATATTGTTGTTAAGGTAGGTATTGTGATTCTCATCTTTGGCGTTTCGTTCCTCTTAAAGTATGCGGCAGACAAAAATTACTTTCCCATGGAAGCCCGCCTCATTGGAGTAGCCATACTCGGTCTGGGCCTTGTTGGCTTGGGTTGGTATTTGAGAAAGAAAAGAGAACTCTATGCCCTTATGATCCAAGGCACAGGCATTGCTATCATTTATCTCACAACATTCACAGCCTTTCGCGTCTACCACTTGGTACCTGCTGTACCCGCATTTATAATCCTGTTAGCAACCGTGGTAGGCTCTGCTTTCCTAGCTGTTAAACAAGATGCTAAATCATTAGCTGTTATAGGGTTATCTGGCGGCTTTCTGGCACCTATTCTTGTATCAACAGGCTCAGGAAATTACATTGCTCTTTTTAGTTTTTATGCCATTTTAAATATCGGTGTCGTTGTTATTGCCTGGTTTAAATCATGGCGTTTTTTAAACATGCTAAGCTTTACTTTTACTTTTGGAATTGGCGCCATCTGGGGACTCGAATATTACAAACCCGAATTCTTTGCGACAACAGAACCGTTTCTGATTCTCTTTTTTCTTATGTACATTAGTATTGTTCTGCTCTTTGCCATCAGACAAACCACAAACTTAAAAGGCCTTGTTGATGCCAGCCTCGTATTTGGGGCGCCACTTGTATGCTTTTCCTTTCAATCCGGACTCGTGAAAGATACTGAATATGGTTTAGCTATCAGCTCTTTTATTCTCGGCTTATTTTATTTAGGAGCAGCTTTTGTTTTGCACAAAAGTCAGAAAAAATATTTTCAGCAACTTTTTGAATGCTTTATGGCCATTGGTGTTGTTTTCATAGCCCTCACAATTCCACTTGCTTTTAATGCCCAGTGGACAAGTGCTTTATGGGCCCTTAAAGGGTTAGGTCTTGTTTGGATTGGCATTCGTCAACAACGTCTGTTAGCACGATACTTTGGAAGCTTTCTTATTTTCATCGCCGGATTTACACTCTTCAAATTTCTCGATTCTGGTTATGGAACATCTTATGCAAGCCTAGCCTTTTTCAACGGCTCTTATTTGGGTTGTCTGGTTAAAGCTCTTACAGCTATTGCAGCCGCTTACTTGCTTCATAAACACAGAGCTAAACTTAATAACTATGATACCACTCTAGTAAATGTCTTTATAGTTTTTGGTCTCTTCTGGTGGTTTTTTGGAATTGGTACAGAAATCAAAGAATTCTTCTCAATATATTGGGCTGACAAAATAGGATTAGTTTTTGTTGTTGTCTCGTGTTTTACAGGAGATTTTCTGGTAAAAAAATATGCCCAACAAAAAGCCCTTCTTTTTCTGAATACGTGTTTTGTTTTTGCAGCAATAACACCGCTGTTCTTTATGTCTGCTTATTACATCAGCATGGCTTGGGTTATTATGGGTGCCAGCGCCGTTATACGAAACATCAAGCTGCCTCATAAGACAACAACATATATTGGTTACATCCTCGTAATTGCCTCCTTTTTTGCTGTTTACAAACAACTGTTGGATCATGCTCTTTTTCAATTCACTAATCGAATTGTAGAACCCTACCCCATTCTCAACATTGTTTTCCTCAGTGCCTTGTTAAGAAGTGTGCTCTGTTTTGTCACAGGCTGGTTCACATATGATCGCTCCAAAAAAGAGGCGAATACAAATACATTGGCTTTGTGTTTTCTTATCATTGCTGTGGGGCAGTGGTTACTCATGGGGGTTTTTGAACTCTATTTTCAAGGCCCTAAAGACTATTGGCTCTCCCTCACCCTCATATTTGGTGCTTTGACAGTTGTGGGCTTAGAATTGCTCAAAAAACCTATTAAATGGAATCAACTTTCTGTTCCAGGATATTTGGCTTTACCTGCTTTTTGGTTTTGTCTTCTCATTTGGGTTATTACCATATCGCATCCCTTCAAAAACTTGGGTTGGCTTGCCTGGCCTTTAGTCATGGCACAACAATACTGGTTTCTTTATCGACATGATGTGAATGACTTAACAACAAAACCAAAGCTCAAAGTCTATCACCTCACCTTGTTCTGGCTTTTCACAATACTTATTTCCTGGGAAGGTTCTTATCTTTTTAAGCATCACCTCGCCGCAACACTACCCTGGATTAGGGTTGTCTATTGTCTTATACCTGTTTCAATCATGCTTTTTATCACCAGCCAATACAAAAGAATATTTTGGCCTTTGGATCAACATGCAGCCACATATATAAGCCCAGCACTGATTCCTATTGTCCTCTATGGACTTATCTGGACAGTCGTCATTAATATAACCCATCCTGGTAATGTGACACCGCTTATATACATTCCAATACTTAATCCAATTGATCTAAGTATGATCTTTGTCTTTGGTTCGATTATTTATTGGCTCTACGTAAATTCACGCGACAGACTCGCTACTGTGGCCAACAAATTAGCAACTACGAATAGGAAAAAAACCATTGTCATTCTCACAGTATTGATCTTTTATTGGACAACACAAATGCTTATCCGTACACTTCATCAGTACCTGAGTATACCTTTTAACTTTGATAGCATGTACAATTCTTTGGTTGTTCAAATGTCCTTATCCATTTACTGGTGTGTCATTGCTACGGGTTTGATGATTTATGCCACAAAGAAAAAATGGCGCACACCTTGGATAACAGGCGCCATCATCCTCGGCATTATTGTGTTAAAACTAGTCTTCATTGATTACTGGCACCGAGCCGCTTTAGAACAAATTGTTTCGACAATTATTGTGGGCCTGCTCTTTTTGGTTATTGGCTATTTTTCACCCATTCCACCACGGCTTACAAAACCTCTTTAAAGCAGCTTTTGGATACGCATATATTATTGAAGCTCTAACTCTTTATGAAATTGAATAACGTTCGGATCTACTTTTATAGATTGTTTATCCCAACCAAAAAGAGTCAGTCCATCACCTGAGCGAACACGACTGAGGGCCACATAGGCCTGACCAGGCTCCCATAAACGACGCAGATCAACGGCCAAGCGATCCACAGTCATTCCTTGTGCTTTATGAATCGTGGCTGCATAGGCAAGTGTGATGGGAAAGTTTGTTGCTGTAGCAACAGGTTCTCCATTTGCCGACAAAAGAGAAAAATCTGTTTTTTCAATTTCAATAATTTTTGAGTTTTTTAATAGTTCAATATGAATAGTGTCTTCTTCTATATCAATAACATGTCCCAAGCTTCCATTAACATATTTGTATCCATGATCATTCACACGAAGCATGACAAGCGCTGATTGTTTTATACGAAGTGTTTCAGGAATAGGCATATTATTCTTCAAACTCTTTTTGGCCCAAGATTCACCTGTGTACTCTGTATCAAATTCAAAAAGTTTTGATGATATTTCATCCAGACGCTTTTGATTGAGAGAATCTGCTTGTTTTCTGAGAGGGAAAAAGAAAGGAATATCTTCCAAAGCCTGAGGATCTTCTTCATAAGTTTTTTGATTGAGAAACTCTGTGACCTCATCATCAACCACACCCAATCGAACGGCATTCAAAACATGAAGATAGTTTTCATCTTGAAAGCGCATAAGTGTTTTTAAAACAATGGGTTTAAATTGAGATTTTTTCCAACAAGCATCTAAAAAAGCCCAAGGCTTATTTTCACTGCCTTTTGACACAGGAGGGAGCTGGGCAAAATCTCCCACAGCAATAACGCGAACACCACCCCATGGCAAATGTGGCTTTTTTCTAGCTAAACCGCATATTTTTTCTGCTGCAGAGAGAGCTGGTCCTGGAATCATAGAAACTTCATCCAAAACAAATCCTGTTATTTTACGAAGCCGACTGAGAAGGGGTTTGCTTTTTAGAGCGCGTTTGATTGTGGCTTCTATGCCACCCTCCATAATACCAAGTCCAAAAAAACTATGAAAAGTTCTCCCATGAACGAGTATGGCAGCAACACCCGTACTGGCAACAACGGGAAATGTTTTACGATCTTTGTGACAAAGAAACCTATTAATCAAATAGCTTTTACCACTTCCGGCACATCCTGTTAGAAATATATTTTGATCTGTTTCATTAAGAGTTTTGTAGGCCGTTTCCTGGCAAGGGCTAAAAGATATCACGTCTGATTTGATAACAAAGGAATCTAAGTTTAACAAGCCTCAGTTCTTTTCTTAAAAAATGATCACTTTGAGACTTGATTAAAGCGTTTGAGAAGAAATGCAAGCATAAGAGTGCACAAGACAAAGTTAATCACCCCAGAAATAACCAGTCCATATTGAATTGTAAGCCCCGTTATCAAATAACCAACAAAACAAACCAACGCCACAGTTGTCGCGTAAGGAATTTGGGTGCGTACGTGATCAATGTGTTTTACACCGGCACCTGTACTACTTAATATTGTTGTGTCAGAAATGGGCGAGGCATGATCTCCGTAAATCGCACCAGCAAGTGTGGCAGCAACACAGGGCACCATAAGCAAAGGTTCCAGCTCAAAGCATAAAGGAACGGCTATGGGAATCATAATACCAAAAGTTCCCCATGACGTCCCTGTTGAAAAAGAAGTGAGACAAGATAAAACAAAAAAGACAGCAGGAAGCAAAAAAGTAAAAAAGTTTTCATCAATAAGACTTGCCAGAAAAAGACCTGTTTGAACTTCGTCCTTAATAACAGTTCCAATGGACCAGGCTAATATTAAAATAATATTTGCAGGCAACATGATTCGAAACCCGCGCCAAAATAAATACGGAATCTCTTTTGGGGAAAATAATTTTCTGACCATGAATTGTGCGCAGGTATAAACTAAAGCCACACAACCACCTAAAAACAAGGATTTGGCTGAGTTCATATTCATAAAAGCTTGGGCAAAACTATTTGCACCACCAAAGAGCCAAAACCCACCTGTATAAAGCATAAAACCAATCACACACACCATCATCACAGCCAAGGGTAAGATAAGATCGATGAGCGTGCCCTTATCACTAATTTTTCCCATAGCTTCTTCTTCACAAAGCTCTCGTTCTTCATCACCACAAAACACATCACCCGTTTCTGCGGCATGGTCTTCACATTTTTTCATACTGCCAAACTCTACTTTACCCCAACAAATAATACCGACCATCAAAAGGGTCATCCACGCATACGTGTTAAAGAAAACAGTTTGTAAAAAAACGGCAAAAGGATTGCCCGTATATGTGTCCCCCACTCCTGAAATCCGAATTTTCGCAATCACATCAGCCACCCAACTAGAAACGGGTGCTAAAATCACAACAGGGGCAGCGGTTGAATCAATGAGATAGGCGAGTTTAGCCCGTGACATTTTAAAACGGTCAGTCACAGGTTTCATAACAGTACCTACTGTAAGGGTATTAAAATAATCATCAAAGAAAATAACAACGCCTAAAAGCATGGTAGCAAAGCTAGCCCCTTTTTTTGTTTTTACCTTTTTAATGGCCCAGTTGCCATAGGCCCTGGCACCACCAGCGCGACTTACCAACACAACAATCACACCCAGTGAGATCGTAAATAATAAAATGAACAGATTCCAGGAATCGAGAAACGAAGACATGCTAGATAAATTACCCAGCTCAGTACTTTGCCAAATAATCGTAAAAGTCTTTTTGATCGTCGCTATAATTTGCCACTTTGTCGCAATAAAGGCTCCACTGACAATGCCAACAATGAGTGAAATCACGACTTTTCGTGTAATAAAAGCAAGTCCAATGGCCACGAGAGGTGGGATGAGGGATAGGTATCCATAATCCATGAGGTTGGTGTTAGCTTAATTTATGTAGATTTTTCGCGCAATATAATATTAGTGACGGGGTTCTTAAAACGTTGAACAATTTCAATATCCAATATTCAACACTCAATATCCAAGATCCAAGTAATTCTTCACATGATGATTGGATATTGTTCTATTGGATATTGATTATTGAAACTGGATTAGCTTAAACAACAATTTGCTCCAATTCCCCCAAGACGTCAACATCCCTCATTATAGCTTTTAAAGCTTCCATATCAATCGTCTGCGCCTTATCGCTATACGCCTTTTCAGGATGTGTGTGGGCTTCAATGAGAAGTGCGTGAGCACCGCAGGCCACAGAAGCACGCGCCATGGGGCGCACACTATCACGGCGTCCAACACCATGGGAAGGATCAACAATAATAGGTAAATGAGAAACGCTTTTTACTAATGGCACAACAGATAAATCCAGCGTGTTGCGCGAGTGTTGGGAAAATGTGCGTAAACCGCGCTCACATAAGATCACCTGATGATTACCACCCATCATAACGTATTCAGCGGCATTCATCCATTCTTCAAAAGAGGCACTCATGCCACGTTTGAGCATGATGGGTTTATCTAGTTTGCTTAGTTTTTTTAGCAGAGAAAAATTTTGCATACTTCGTGTGCCCACTTGCAATATATCAACGTGATCGTACACAATACTAACACTCTCTGTATCAATCACTTCACTCACAACCTTCATGCCTGTTTTTTCACGAACATGACTTAAAATTGTTAATCCTTCTTTACCAAACCCTTGGAAGTCATAGGGGTTTGTTCTGGGCTTGAAGGCGCCTGCACGAAATAAAGAAATACCCATTTCTTTTAAAGCGCTTGCCACTTCTACTGTTTGTTCTTCGGATTCCACAGAGCAGGGACCCGCAATAATTTGAACAGGATTGTCCCCACCAATTTTAACATCACCAATTTCAATAACGGTATCTTCTGCCTTAACCTCACGACTCACCAGCTTATAGGGTTTGGTTACACGAATAACTTCTTTCACCCCATTGAGTTGTAAAAACCGTCCTTCATCAACCGTGCCTTTATTACCTGTTATACAAATGGCTGTGCGCAAAGATCCGGGCACAGGAAGAGGTGTCAGCCCCATATCCACAATGAGGTCCATAACTTGTTGTACTTCAGTTTCTTTTGATGTCGATTTCATTACTATTAGCATAACCAGCTCCTTTTCACGATAGACGCTAGACGATAGACGCTAGCACGCCCCCTGCTACCACGCCCCCCCAGCAAACACAACCCCGTGTCCTAAAGGACACGAAAACTTTACATTTCAAGCACCTAGGTGCGAGCCAAAAAGAAAGCTTACATCACCGCATTAAACAATCAGATGACCTCAGAAGTTTTCAAGTTTCTACTATTGAGATTTTGATCCCATGCTTGGTGGCGGACTTTTTGTTGGGATTAAATACACACAAGATAACTAGCGTTCAAATTTAAGACGACGAATACGTCTTTTCACGACACTCACAACAGTTACATGAAAGGATTCAACTGTAATCTTATCACCGGTTTTGGGCATGCGACCCAATTTTTCAATAACCAAACCACCTATTGTGTCATGATCTTCAATGTCTTCCAGACCTAAAATTTCTTGGGCTTCAGGCGCTGGCAAATCACCATCTATTTCAAAAGAACCATCAGGAAGCTCTTTTACAGGAGGCTGTTCACTATCAAATTCATCTTGGATAGGACCAACAATTTCTTCAATCGCATCTTCCAAAAAAGCTAACCCAATAATATTGCCATGCTCATCAACAGTCACGGCCATGTGACAATATTTGATACGCATATCAAAAATAAAACGGCTTAAGCTTTGTGTGTCTGGCACAAAACAAGGTTTGCGAATAATGTCTTCAAGATTAACGTCCTGACCTTGAGAAAGTTTGGCAAAAACATCTTTTGTGTGGAGCACACCCACAACATTATCAAGACCTGACTTCACCACAGGAAATCGTGAATGAGCACTCTTGCGCATTTTTTCTAAATTTTCTTCCAAAGAATCTTTGAGCGACAAAAACACAACATCTAAACGAGGCACCATAATGTGTCGCACTTGCAATTCCATCATCTTCAACACGTTTTCAGCGTATTCTCTTTGGCGACCTGAGATCAATCCACTTTTTGCCGAAGACGTAAGAACCGCCATGAGCTCTTCACGCGTGTGAATAGCATCTGAATCTACTTGTTTACTCATGCCAAAAACACGCAAAATAGCATTAGAGGCTGAATTAATAAACCAAATAAAAGGTCTAAAAATAGCTGTAAATAAATACAAAGGATATGCGATAATAAGAGCTACTTTTTCTGCGCGTCTGATAGCGAACATTTTTGGCGCTTGCTCCCCGAGCGTGATGTGAAGAACCGTTATAATGGCCAAAGCAATAATGATCGCTATAACATGAATGATACTACTAGCGGGAACCGCAAATCCAAGAGCTTTAATACCAGCTATTAAAATTTGAGCAATGGCTGGCTCTGCTAACCAACCCAAAATCAAGCTCGCTAATGTAATGCCCAGTTGGCAAGAAGACAAATAGAGATCAAGGTGGTTGAGCATTTTTTGGCTTCTTTGGGCAGAAAGCTTGCCCTGCCTTGCCATGGTCTCAATTTTAATTTTGCGCACCTTAACAAGAGAAAACTCAGCCGCCACAAAAAAACCATTCAAGAGTACAAAAAAGAATGTAATGAATAATCTAAAAAATATACCTGCGCCACTAAGACTGGCATGACTAGCTACCGGGGAAGGGTCCATAAATCTATTTTTCTCCTATATATACTAACGTCAACTTAGGATTTATTATAATCGAAATAAAACAAGAATACAACTTATTGATTTAGATGAACTTATTCATCTTGGCAGATCATGATTTCATGAGTGTCATTGCGAAAGCGCGTGATGGGATTGTCCCAATACACACCAAAACAATCAGGATAGCCAGTATCTTTGAAATAACCACACACACTCCCTTTTGCACGTGCCATGGTTGTTAAGTCTACATAGTCCGCAAGATCACGAAAAACAGGCGCTGCTTGAGAGCCATTCTCACGAATAAAGAAAGCTGGTTTATCATCCTGTCTTAAAAACAGGGGGCTTAACATGGTATTGTCAGCATCTCCTTCAGATAAAAAGTCAGCCCAAGCTATATCCAGAACACCTCCTTGAACATTGAGACCATAATCGCTGGCAACATCCAGAAAAGTCCCGTCTTGGTGATTTAAATACAAGGGGCTATTACTCCCATCAGAAATCACAGAAATTGATGGAGATTCTTCCCCCAAAAAAGAAATTGGTTTGGCTGATAAACTATGATCATTATCTGATATCTCAATACCAATAGCTGCCTCACTATTTTCGTCAGCTTCTACTGAAGCAAAAGTGCCATCTGTGTTTTGATAAAACATACGATCACGACCTGTGGCATTAGCAACAAAGATATCAACTAAACCATCACCATTAAAATCCTCAGCTAATATTTCTGATGATGAACCAATGTCATAAATACCATTTGCCTGAGCAATATCTTCTGAAAAATTATTTAATACAGCATCATATTCAAATAACCTCAATCCATTTTCACTACCCACCACAAAAGCATCTCCAATCCAAGCCGCAGCACCACCATTTGATTGTTCTGACGATACAATACCAGCGCCAGCTTCTAAGGGATAAAAGAAGCCCTGATTATTTTCATAGAGCTGATAACCATTTAAGCCAGACAATAAGACATCTGTATCTCCATCAGCATCGTAATCAGCCCAGGTTCCATTTGTGTAATTATTTGCTAACGCAAGCCCCATAGAAACAGCCTTATCAACGAAAGAGTCTGTTGTGTGATCATACACAAAGACTTCAATTGGGTTGTTATAGTTAAACACTATCAATTCGTCAGTGGCGTATGGCTCACTTTCTGTGGCATATATGTCTGCGCTGTTTATATTAAACTGTTCTGTATACTGACTTTGAATAGATGTTGTGTCTTCTGTCATATCAATACAAAGCTGCTTGTCATTGAAAGGATTGTTATCTCCAACATTATAAATACGACTCTCATCAGGATAACCAAGACATACTTCTGGAATGCATTCATCATCGTCATTAAAACCGGAATCATCATCGTCATCAGTAAGTTCTGGAGCAACATCAATATCTTCTGGAATTTCTTCCACACCATTGCAACCGGCACCTAATAAACTCAGAGCAATAGCAGGCACTAAGGCGAGACTATACAAAGCGCGTTGCGGTGCTGGAATTGTGTGATCATAAAAAATTGACCAATAATTATCCACGTTAACAAAATAGGACTCTTTGGCTTTCGTTTCTACAGAAACGGCCTCATCAAAAGGTTTTGCATCACTAATGGCTGTTGTGTTTCTTACACTATGAACTGTTGTCATATTAATCTCCTTCTACCCTTCATTAAGCAACTTACATGCCAAAACGTCCTCATCCCCCTGTTTTTTTTACTTTCTTGTAATTCCCTGTGTTTTTTTGCCACCCCCCCATTTTCTAACCATGAACACCCGAAAAAAAAGTGTAAAGGTGTAAAATATTTTGAACACAAGTGTTCAACTATTAAGCCAGCTTTACACATTTTCAGCTGCCATTTCTGACAAATCAAACAACTCAAACACAGTATTTTTTTCCTAACCCTACAAAAGAAAATATCTTTTTCCCTATTCCATAAATTATTCTACTCACTTTCACACACTGGCACATGAATTGCTTAATGAGTGTGTAGAAACAATTTTTAAAAGAGAATTTTATGGAACAAACAAGACATATTCAAGAAGGCAGAAGCGATGCCTATTTAATCCTTCAAGACGCACAACACGCAACAGAGCAAGTACAACCAGGCCAAGAAGCTCCAGATGTTGATGCTTATATTATAAGAAATAATGCTAGTGACTTAATTGCAGCTCACCCTGATCGCGATCCCAGGAATCATGTTGTGGCCCAAAACACACCGTATAGTGAGATGGCTTTTACCTCAAGTGCCAGACATTTAACAGAACAACCAGGGCCCTATAGAAATGATTTTCAACGGCTTTATGATCGTACCATGCAAACACATAAGATGGGTGTATCCCCTGGTGATGATATAGGACGTAGCTATGTTAACCAGATAAACCACACTATTGAAGATGTTCTTTTTGAAGGTTTGTTTTTAAGTCAGCCAGACGTGCTGGAAGCACAAAATCAAAGGCCCTTTCATGAGCTGCTTTCAGATCATTTTACATCAACAATAGTTAATGAAGAGTCAACGCTCCTTTTTCATCCACAGATCACCCCCTGTGATCTGCGCAATGTAGAGACTTATAGTTATATCCCTAGTGACCAGTTCGAATTAGCTAACGTTTTATCAGAACAAGTAGAGAAATTTTTGCGGTTCAATCAAATTGTTGATCCACTGACAGCACAAATTGAAGGCCTTATTCTATCAGAGCGCTCTACGAACGCCGGAAATAGAGATGCCATTAACGAAACCACCACCCAAGCATTATCTCAAATACGTTCACAACTTTTTCTCCTTGTTTTTCTTCCCATGTTTAATCTGCAAACATGGAAACTGATCAATGACGACGACCCAGAGACAGAAGGAGTTCAAAATACAAAAGTAAAAACTTTTGAAGATATCAGAAAAACACTCATCTTATTCAAAGGTCTTCTATCAGATGAAGAAATGCAAAAAGCCGAAGATATCATTGATGCATTAGAACTTGAATGGCTAAACCCGGCTTATCATAATGTCAGCAATGACCTCATCAGAAACTCTCGTCGTGCACGTTTTTGCACAAATGCCATTGATAAATGGCATGATTTTTCAAAAGAACTCAGTGAAAAACCAAATACAGAGGCCACGTTTGCAAATCTTAAAGATACCATGGAATCTGTACGCAAGGACCTCATTACAAAGCTCGGGAAATTTGTAGAAGCCGCTGGTATTTATATGCCTGAAAACGAACCTCTAAACCAGGAACTCCATTGGCAACCCAATTATCATTATAAAGAAGGTTATGAACAAAGAATTCATGCTGCTGTTTTTGGGACCGTTGATGAATATGACACTCTTTATCTGGTTTCTATTCACCGCGATGAACGACCTCAAAGAGATGTTCACGGTCACATTATTCAAGATTCAAGTTCACGAATTGAAATGGATTTAAGTATCCCACAACCAAATGATTTGATTTCACCTCCTGATCATGTTGCCCCTTACTTGGGAGAACTACAAGAAGCCCTTTCTTATTTATCAGAAATGAACACACACATTGCCAAAGAATATAAAGACAGAGTGATTGAACAGTTATTTGCCAATAAAGAAGCAAAAGAAGAAGAATCAAACACTTTACTCGTAGGTGCAACCGAAACAACAAACCCACAATACCTCATTAAACCACCATCACGAGAAAGATTAAGCGGTCTGCTTGCTGAACAACACAGACAACTCACAACATACCGGCTTGGCAATCAAATTGGTGAAATTGCTTGCTTCACAGATTCTACCTGGCTCGATTTTGAAAAAGCCTTATACTCTCTTGATGCCAGCAAAGCTTCAGATACAGCAAATGATCCCTACTATAATGGCATGGAGGGGCTTTATGTCGACTGGTATCCAGAAAACTTCTTCAACCTCCGCACATTTATTCTGTGTTATCTTACAGGTTGGCAAAAAAATGGTGAGCCCTTAGAACTGGCCAGGGGTATTACTGAGTTCTACTTCCGACTACTTAACGATATTTACAAACCCCTTTCCTATCACGTTACAGGCCTTTCTTTAGATGGCGCTGAAATTCAAGCCAACCAAACTTGGAAAGAATGGATGATCACTTTTCACAATATCTTTTCATAACACAAAGATTCCCTACAAACATTGCTAGATAAAAACCTCATTGGTGACCGCGACAAAACACTCTATCAAACACGTTTGGATTATCTTTCGAATTTTTTTGCCTCCTATGCTGAGCCGGAAGATCCTGCACATACAGAAGCCCCCATGGCACAGCAAGTTCATGACCGTTTAGAAAAAGCACAAGAGATTCTAGGATACGGTCAAACCGTGCTGGCAATCCCACAAGACCTGGCAGAAGCTCTCAGTCTATGGACTGAATATCAAAATACAATGAGTGACTTTGAACAAGCTAATAGCTCTCTTGATCCTGACAAATCACTGGCCATACTCGTTCGCTCTTTTGTTGAGGGAGATCTTGATTTAGAATATTTTCTCCAAAAACTTGCCTCTCTGAATCAAGAGGCATCTCTTCTTCATCAACGAACACTTTGGAATAATGAAACAAATCAAACAGGACTGGTTTACAAAATTCAAGCTTTAGAAAAACAAGCCTTAACAAAACTAAGAGAAGATGATGCGCTATTTATCGTTAACCGTTTACGCACAGCCCTCTATCACCTAGAGCTCACTTATCAACACGAAATGGCACGAGACACAGCTGTGAGAAAAGATTTTGTTCAAACAGCAGGTTCTGTTTTAACATATTGGCAAAAAAGCCTCATTACAGGTTGGCCATCAAATACAAAACAAGATAACGATGGCCTCAATTATGAAATAGATAATAGCAAAAAAAACAAAATCATTTATTTTACTCCAGAGGCTTTTATCGAAAGCATCCAAGGTTCA
>JAHJDR010000092.1 GCA_018812345.1 bacterium
CCGCCGTTCTGGCTACAGAACCCTTAGAATTGACGCTTGTCGCATTACAGAATGCCGGGACTGATAGTTACAGGTTTCTTACGCCACAACTTGAGGAAAATAAATGTCCACCAGGTTTAGAGGTTGTTTTAAAGTGGGGAGAAGAGGCTGGCCATAGTGTTTATCGTGCACACACACAAAAGAATGAACTATCAGAGGTAGAGTTGGTATTAACTCCCAAACTGAGATCAGGAGCCCCAGAAGGCGCTGTTGTTATAAATTTAAAGACAAGTTCTTTAACTGTTCCTGATAAGACAAGCGAAGCCTATGGTTTTTTATTTGGAAAAAATGTAGCGCCTCAATTGACTGTGGCCCTAGAAGCAAGTGAGCTTGTGATTTCAGGGCAAGGTGATATTCACACTCAAGATCTTCTTTTGGATGATGTCTGGGCCCAATGGGAGGGTGTTGACGGTCTTGACAGGTCAGAGGTTGATGTGGAGGGATCATGGCAATTGCGTATTCCTGTTGGCGAAAATCCTGCTGAGCAGGTTCCTCAACTTCATAATATGAGTGTGGCCTACAAGGCCTTGCAAGCACGCTATGCTGCACAAGCTGTACCTTCCTGGAAGCGCTATCTTGAGTCTTTTGATTTGCCTGCTGTTTCTCTTACGGATGTTTCACAAGAGCCATCACAACAAATTGAAGTCTCTGTCACGCGTCGCGTGGACAATGGCAACACAGGCTATTATGTGAACAGTGTTAGCATTCGTGGTGATGATGCGCTAAGCATTGAAAAAGGTTTTTTTTTAATCGATGGCCAACTGATAACACGCGCGAGTATAGAAGAGTTAGGTATTCCCATAGCTATTGGTTCTCAAATACTTATTAGACGTGATACAGAACTTGGTTGGGAAGACGTGGCGCTCATTTTTAATGGCGATCATTTTACCCAAACAGAATCACAATTTGTTTCTTATGTTGATCAAACAGTGTTTCACGCAAATCATACATCAGGTTCTGTTTCATATAATATTAACAGTCCAGATGAAGGCGTGATGGAAGATGCCTCCTTCTCATTTCAGTTTAGTGTTTATGAAGATTATCGCTCAGAAGATTCGCCAAAACCTTTACGCATACGAAACATGAGTGTGCGATCTAGCATTAGTGCTCAGGAAATAGCTGAGATTGGTTTAAATCTCACAGGTGATCCTCGCATTATTTCGTTCCCAGAAGACATGCGACACGGTGGAAAAATCGTTGTTGAGTGGGGTTCTTTGGGGCGTATGGTTTTTACAGCGCATTGGTCTGTTGAGGGTGATTTTTCTGCGCTTGTTGTTTCTCGAACACCTTTTCCTGTTCATGCCAATGAACAAAACAGTGCTGTGGATGACGAAGCGGCCCTAATCAATGTGGCAGGCCAGGATTTTATGTTTGAGGTGGAAAGAAAAAGACCGAGAGTTTCAGGAACGCGTTCTTTTAGAGTTATTCCACAAAGAGCCACTGAAGCCTTGAAAAAGGGTATGAAGCTCATGGGGCGTCCTTTTAAAGAAACCGCATCAAAGCCTGGAAAAGAAAAAGTGACAACTGTTGACAATGTGCCTGTCATGGATGCTCAAGGAAATGTTATTGGTGAGCGTGTTCGTTTTTCAGAAACAAATCTTAATAGCGATGGTTCAAAACCTTTAAAATCAATTTATCTGACACGTAAAGAATACTTAAAATGGCGTGAGGCTATAGACGGCATTGGCACGCGCCATGCCTCTTTGGAAGATCCTGAAGTATTGTCTACAGAACCTTCTGTTGTCTCTCACCCCAGTTCTTTAGAAATTCCTGAAGGACAGTTTTTTGCCCCGACCTTCGAAACGCTCAATTGGCTAAAAAGCATTTATGATGATTTTGGACGCTATGCTGATACGGAAAGTCATGAGCACAAGCTGAGTCCTTTTCCCGAAGAAGCCAGTTTAGAGCAAAGACTTGAGTTTGAATCTGAAGAGGGATTAATTATTTCCGTTCCTGTAAAATGGCGTGTGCGCAAGAAGAATCCTTTTGTTCTTGATGGGGAAGGGCGTTTCCAAAAAGATGACAATGATGACTATGTGCTTGTAAATGGTGTGCCTGAGCTAGAAACAGGAAAGCGCATTGAAACATATATTAAAGGCCGTCCTGATACGCGCCGTCCTGTTGACTATCAATTCATGACCCATGATCAAGGGGGACATTGGGGAATGTATGTGATGGAACAAGATGATGAGGGTGAGGTACGAAAAGGTTTTCATTTAAAAGTGGCCCATTACGTATATCGTGATCGGCATGGTGATGCGAAGTTCAAGAGTCCTGTTGTTTTTGGTTTGGTGAATGTGGTTGATGGGCGAGGCACGCTTGACCATGAACAACAATTTATCACGCGCGCTCAAGCAGCTTTAGAAACGCAAATTGTTGCGGCTTATAGTGACACAGTGAGACGCTCTTTGGCAGAACCCATGAATGTTCCCTTTCTGCGTCGCGAAGGCGATGGTGAAGTGGTTCAGTTGGCCTTTGCCTCTCCTGATCATGCGGATGTAAGTTTTTTGGCAGAACTAAAAGGATTTCGTCTGGATCGCACCTCTTATCGTGTTGATTTTGATGAAAACATTACCCTTACGTTGCGCTCTCTAGATGAAGAGGCTTCTGTTTTGGAAACCATCCAATTGGAGCATTCATTTTCTTCACGGGACCGTGTGATTCGCTTGCGCGAAATCAAAGATAATGGCTCTTATGGGCGCATATTTTTATGGAATTTAGGATTAGAGACCATTACCCAAACCAAGTATGATCCTTTTGCAGACCCCAATCATGTTGTTGATCCTAGCGAAAGCAATCAGGCATTACGTCTTTTACGCTCGTTAAACATTCCTGTTTTTTCTGATATGACACCTGAAGATCGGGCCCATTTACCAAATGAAGTTGTGGGTGATAAGCTAGCATCAACGCTTCGTTTTGAGCTCGATGATATAGATGTGTTGGATGATGTCCATTCAGGAAATCCTGTGCCATCACAAGAAAAGATTGGTGTTGTAAGTGATGTGGCTCAGGCTGAGGCGCTCATTGAACGCTTGCCCATACACGGGGCTTCTCTACATCCAGATGAGCCCACAACAGTGAAACAAAACCTTACGGGTGGCGAGCGTGAGCTCATGACCTTTGCTGATGGCAACTTTATTATTCAGGCATCTTTGCGGGCGCGTGATGAACATCCCTATGACTATCTTTTTGATACCATTGCTGATCCTGTGACAGGCTATCCCAGAATTCGTGTGCTAGTTCGTAATCCTGATCTCTATGAAGACAAATACTATGAGACCTTGATCAACCAACCCTTTTCATTGTTTGAAGAGCTCCCACCCAGTGATATTCGTGACAAACTTATGAGAGGGCAAGAAAACCCCCTAAGCTTTAGATCCTATCAAGACCTGGCCCTGAGAAAGTTTGCGACACACCATGAAGAAAGCCTTACAACAGGTACGCGTGAAGGTTCTATTGTTTTGCCAACAGGTGCGGGGAAAACACGTGTGGCCGCAGGTGCTATGGCTGTTTCCTTGTTACAAGGAATGGTTACAGGCAAATTTACTTTGGGTGATAAGTTTGTTGTGACCTCGCATTTACCAGATAACATCCCACATTTAGCCAAAACCATTCAGGATGTTTTTGGTCCTGTGTTTGAAAGGCTGACAGGAAGACCTTTAAAAATCTCTGTTGTAGCGGGTAGTCAGGAAGACACTTCAGGTGATGTTGTTATTCTGGGGATTCAAAAAGTTACTCACGAAAATTACGATTTGAAAAAAGAATTACAAACAGCGTTAGGCCCCCATAATATACATATGACTGTCATGGATGAAGTGCATCATGGCAGCGCAGATACGTGGCAGATCGTGCGTGATTTCATTAGAGCTTTTTCACCAAGCATGTATTTGCTGGGCCTAACAGCCACACCTGATGGCACAGAACCTCATGTATTGCATCAGGAGCACATTCTAGACCTTATGAAGTCTGGTGTATTACCTTCTGTTCATCTTGTTGAAATTAACAGTAATCAACACATTGAGCGTCTGCTCAGTGGTCGCTTTTCACGATCTGAGGCCAGAAGCCGTAATCAGCTTATTTTTGAACATTTAGAAAGATTAGGAAATCGCAATCCTGAAAATAATCGTGCCTTAGCGCAAACACAATTTACAGCTCTGAGTGTGCGTGATGCTCATGCCTTTGCTGAAGACTATGCTGCTTACTTTGGTCGTGGGTTAAACTTGTTATCACAAAACGGTAGTCCCTATATTGATCCCAAGCACCCTCTGTGCGCGCGAAAAATTGAAATCCTTAGACCACGATCTGGGCGTGGGCAGATTACTGTGGGTGATATTGAAGATATAGTTTTGAGAAAGGAGCGTCGTGAGATTGATGGGATCATTCTTGTTGCTTCAGGAGCCAACTTACCGGCTGGTAGTGATGCGAGACGGTTAGTAGAACAGTATCGTGAGGATGGGACCATAGAAGCTACAGCCACAGCAGGTTTGTGGCAAGAGGGTTCTGATTTATGGTACATCAAAAATATAATTCCCAAAGCGACAAAGTCAGCAAAACTCAAACAGCAAATGGTAGGGCGTCCCATACGTCGCGGTCCAAAGGATGTAGATTATAAAACAGGGCGTCTGATCAACGATGTGCCCCCTGTGATTTTCGATGTCCAGGATATTTATCAAACAGGACAGCTTTTTACAGCCAGAGAAGCTTTGGGATATGGTAAGGTGATTCGCAAGGGTGTGCGCTTTGATGTTGTGAATAGCCGCGAATATCAAAAGGCTCCTGAGATGCTTGATATCACGCCTTGTGTAGCGGTGCATTCTAAACGTCTTGCTGGCAAGGAGCGCAAGACATTAGAAATGGGCATTGGTAGCAAACAGTTTGTCATGAGAACTATTCACCAGGATGAGGAGGATACTTTTGGAGGTCGTCGCATCTTTGGTCTTGTGTGTGTGGAAAAGGGCAAGCGCTTTAGCATGGGCGGTGAGGCTTTGTGCGGTCTCAAAGAGTGGGTGGCTTATTTACGATTAAACAGCGCGCCGGATCTTTATAAACAGGTGGCAACACTCATTAGTGCTAGAGGTGGGCGTGGTTTTGTGTTGAATGACGGCAAAGTATTAAATGTCAACACCGAGCGTGATGATGTGGCACATCGCCAATATGTTTTAAAGGGCATTGCGCGTGTGCGCGGTAATAATGGCGTAAAGGCCACAATTGCGTATAATAAATTAGATGGCTCACAGGGCGTTTTCTATGTTTATCTCATGGATAAGCAGACCTCAGCTTTTTATCTCGAAGATCCACAAACAGGCAAATTCTTCACAGCGATTATCAATCGTGAGGGACGTTTGGTTATGTGGGAGCGTCGCAAACATATTAGAGAAATTCTTATGCAACCCTCTTCTGCAGGTTATGAGATGAAGAGTATTATTGGAAGCACTGAATATATAGGTGAGCGAGAATCTTTTGCTACACGCAAACCTTTAGAAGAGGATGATGGTTTTCAACATGAGGTTACAGCAGTGCTGGGCCGCTATAAAGGCTCACATAGTCGCGCAACGAGTGAATATAGCATTGATACCGAAGTGCCACGTGTTCGTTTTGAGGTTGGTGTTGACAAGCAGGGTAATCTTCAAGCGCGTCTTGGAAAGATTCGCGCGCATGAACGTGCCAATGAAGATAAGAGTGGTTTGAATTTTGTTTTTGGCGAACAGGGTGATACAAAGGTGCGCATCGTTGAAGACTCGTGGACAGATGCGAAAACAGGCGAGACAAAACGTGGTCGCGTGCGCGTTTTCTTTTATAGACCAGATGTAGA
>JAHJDR010000093.1 GCA_018812345.1 bacterium
GCCATACTTATGAATGATGACTACTATCAGTTTATATTATCTAGCAGGGACGAGTTTGATGGCATTCCGTTTGTTGGGCTTGAATATATTATCCCTCTAAAAGCTAGAGCATGGCTTGATCTTGTAGAACGCCAAAACAAGGGCGAGAAGGTTCAGAACTCTACTATAAAAAAACACAAGAACGACATTTTCCGTCTCTATCAGGCCATTGATCCTGAAACCAGACTTGATTTTCCCTCTACAGTCAAAAGCGATTTGTCAGCCTTTTTTGAAGCGGTAAAAAGTGAAGACATAAACCTAAAAAATCTCGGAGTGGTTGGGCAGTCACTTGATACAGTATTACAAAAATTAAAAGTTTATTATTGTTTGTAATGTGTGTTTTGAGCTTTCAGCTGAAAAAGGGTAGGGTGATGCTGTGCAGCAAAATAATTTATGTTGCAAACTGAAATTCCCTAAAAGCCTTTTACAGTGTAAACCCATTTTTTTACACTTCAAAAACTTCAAATCAAAAAAAACAAATCATATCATCAAGATAAAATATTAGAGTTTTGGCACGAGCCTTGCTTTAGAATATTACTGAAAAGCAAAAAAGAAAATGGTGGTGCAGTCGGTTTTGTAGTTGGATGCAGTCACTTTTGCAGACGGTATTGCAGTCGGTTTTGCAGTTGGAGAACGACTGCAATACCGTCTGCACAGCAACTCGCAACCGCCTGATATGGTTGAACATTCCCTTTTTCGCTTTGCTCTAAAATCCTGACCACCCCCCCTCTACGATAATTAAAGGAATAGGGAGGGTGGTCAGGATTACGGGAATAAAAAAATAGGGCGGTTGCTAAAAATTGAGGGTAAAATGGAAAATATATTGTTACATGTAAATGATGAAAGTAAATTAATAAAATACAAACAAACAACACCACCAAACAACCACCTTCCCCACCCACCACCTAAAGAGCAGAAACAGACAGAAAAAAAAGAAAAACAAAAAAAAAGAAAAAGGAAATGGCAAAAGCAGTTTCTTACAAAAAGAGATCTTCTGCTTATGAGGTTTTGCTATGAGCAATATTTCTTGGTGAGGGAACAGTTTATCAAATGGCTTTTAGAAAAACATGATTTTAGAGATCATCTTTCTACCGATCCCACAATGAGGCGCATTATAGACCTCTATAAAAGGTTGGAAGTGATAAAAGCGGTGAGGTCAGGTTTTTTCGATGACTATCGCGAAATTTATGTGATCACCGAAAAAGGCATTGCCACGCTTAAGGACAAAGGTTTGCTGCCAGAATATGCCACAAACATTGAGCTGGATGAGCAGAAATTAAAGCATGACTACATGGTCACTGAGGTTCGATTGATGTTGGAAAAGGTCATTTTACACAAAAGCTGGGTTTCAGACAGGTTCCTGAGAACAGAAAACAATCAAAATATCCCAGATGCTGAGTTTTCATTTTTTTCGCAAAAAGCAGGCAGAGACCTTAAAATTTCGATAGAAGTGGAAATGACACAGAAGAGCAGGGACAGGTACATTAAAAGACTGTCAGAGCACAAAAAATCACATTATGATCTTTTGTTCTATATTGTGGATCAAGAGAGCATAAAGAGGGCTGTTTTGGAAGCAAGCAAAGGGGTCACACGAACAGTTTTTGTGTGCTTGGTTGATGAGCTGCTTAAAAAGCAGCAAGACACCGTACTGGTATCCAATGACGAAAAATTTATTTTGGGAGAGAAGTTTGTAACGCGGCAAATGCCTTTAAAAGGGGGTGGATTGTGAAACCTGATGTTAGGGTGGTTATAACCATTATTTGTGCCATATGTATTGTTCCTGTGGTTTTAGGAGCGGTTTTATTTGTAATAAGCCTGCCACTGTTTTATTTGGCCAAAAAATATGGGCGCTCTTTTGAGTATTGGGGGATTTTGACTATTGTTTTGGGATTAATATTTATTTCACTTCTCTTATTCACAAATACCTACGAGTTTTTTGAATATTATTCTTTTGCAGACATGCAAACCATGGCACAAAACTGGGTCATGGGTGTTTTGGTGAATGGTTTTCATTGGCCAGCCAAGGTGTCGTGGGTTTTGAGCAGAAGATTTGTTTCAGTGTCGTTTAAGGTTTTGCCACTAAGTTTGCTGGTGGCGTATGTGGTTTTGCCATTCATTTTCTGGTCAAAGTTTAGGGACAGGATCAGTTTTAAAAACTTTAAAAAAAGGCCAAAGATTAAGCCAAAAGAGTTTTTAAGGCACAGAGGGAATAAGGAAAAAGGACTTTTTGTTGGTATAGACACAAGTAACAAAAAACCTGTTTTTATCACTGACAGAGACCTGGGCATGCACTGTCAGGTATTGGGGACCACGGGGTTTGGCAAAACATCATCCTTTTTATTGCCCTTGCTCAAACATAATCTGGAAAAGGGAAATGGCATGTTGTTTCTGGACGGCAAAGGGGACCAGGAATCGATATCAGGTTTTTTGTCTCTTGTTAATGCCAGTGGCAGGGCCCGTGATCTTAGGTTCTTTTCTCCCATTCACAGGGATATTTCTGAAAAATACAATCCTTTGCTTCACGGCGGTCCCACAGAGATCAAGGACAGGCTGGTTGGGGCTCAAATCTGGTCAGAGGAGTTTTACAGAAAAAAAGGTGAAGACGTTGTTCAGATGATTTGCCGGTGTTTTAAGGATTTAAAAATATCACCATCCATTAAAAATCTATCACGAATACTACAAAATCCAGAAGATGAGCTTTTTAAGGGAAAAATTTTTGGGGACAAGGAAACTGAGAAAGATTTTAATTTATTCAAAGGTAATTTTAAAAGTGACACAAAAAACTATGGGGGTCTGGCA